>JAKSIF010000033.1 GCA_024398965.1 Fibrobacter sp.
CTCAGCATCGCCACAGACCTCAGCATTGCCATAGACCTCAGCATCGCCATAGACCCAAGCATTGCCAACTCGCGACAGATTCTTTTCGCTTTCAACCCAGCCACCGAGTTTGCCAGCACTCACGGAAGCGAATGCCGTCACGCACACAATCCGGTGCAAAGTTCTTCCATATACTTCTTTTGTTTCGTCCGTCAGTTTGTATTTCATTTTAAATCCTCTGTTGTTGGTGTGGGCAACAATTCGGCCCAGGCGACAACCGATGCTCTATCAGTTGCATTCATCCAGTCTTGGCAATCATTGTCCCATTCGTCAAAGCTAGCCACCATTGCTCCGTTCTTGTGTTTGTAAACAACTTGATACTCGCCATCTTCGCACGGCAACCTATCCTTAACGCTAATCCACTTGGGCAACTGCGACTCTAGTTCCTTGATGCGAGCTTCCATTGCATCCATAACCTTGTCGGCTTTGTCCTTGTTAATTTCTCCCTCAATAAATTCCACCATCCTAACAAGCACTGCTATTGCATCGTAGCATTCGTCTATTGCGTGTTCCTTGTCACCCTTGACATAGGCTTCAAAGATTTCAAGGTATTCCTCGTTAAGGATATTCGCAGCCGTTGGACTTAATTTCCGAGCAAAGAAAAGCGTCTGTTCAAGGTTCTCCGCAGACATTCTTTCGTTGGCGAAACCTTTGCAAAACACTGGGTGCTTCTCGCAAGCATGAGCGTGATGCTCGATAATTCTTTTTATGATTTCTTCTTTCATTTTGAAATTCTCTCCATTGTAACATGGTCTTCCATAAGCAGGATGAACGGGAGCATAACTCCGTCAACCATTGCGTTCATGAAGTCTTCCATAGTTTCGCTGTTCTTGAACAGAGTTGAAATACAGGCGTTCGCCTGTGTGATATAGGCAACTTCCCTAGATTCAATAACGCCAGCCTTTCCTTCCTTTAGCTCCCTGAAAAGTTTCAGGTGCTGGAGAAGGTCTTTTCTGGCTTCGCCTACCCTTACGATAGACGATGCTTCAAGTTCTATGTCTACCATATTTATTCCCATAAGAAAAGCCTTCTTGCGAAGGCTTGTTGTCTATTTAACTTTTTGCAGGCATTCTTCTGCAAGGATTTTGATGTTGTGCAGGTCTCGCTGTAGCTGGGCCTTTTCGGACATCAACCTCGTAAGGTCTCTGTACATCTGGTTCCAGTCATCACGCCTGACCTGAATGTATTGCGGTTCGGTTGTTTTGTTCGTCATTTGGCCAAGAACCTTCCTTTTGCGGTTGCAAGTTCAACGCATCCGGGGAAGGCGTTGCAAAGGCCTTCCTTCGTGTAATCGCGCAGGTTTTCAAGCAAGAGTTTTGGGTCAATCTTTGAACTTGACTGAATGAATTCGTCAGTCTGGCCGAAGTCTTCCTTCAGCCTGCGGATGAGTTCGGCTTCGTCAACTATTTTGACGGACTGTGCGCCTTTTGCAAATGAGAAGTGATTTACTTCCTCGCCAGAGTCGTTCTTGGCTGTCACATAGCCTTCAACGAAGGAAAGGGAGCATTCAATTTGCTTTTTCAGCCTTTTGGCGAATTCGTAGAAGTCAAACAGACGATCGGGATTGATAGTCAGTTCCTGGCCAGTGGCGAAAGCCACGAGGGCGTTTGCCGTGTCAAGCATTTCTGGATTTGAGTTGCCGAACTTTACGACTTCGTTGCATTCTGCGGCAAGAGTAGATTTATTCATGGGGTGGACATCGCTGTTTTTATGAACCAATCAGGCTAGGATTTCTCCTAGCCTGAAAGGAAAATTAAGTGTATAAAAACACCGGAGCTATGAACCGGCTCTGCTTATTGGGCAGAGGGAGTATTTATCGCTTTTGGGTTTATTCGCTCTGTACCGAGCAGGTTCTTCCGCACTCGCGGAATATCGGATGCAAGGCATCGGAGCCTTGTCGCTTCGGGTTGTTGTGTAAAGTGGTGTGTAATTTAGTACGAACGCACAGGGAATGCACGATTCGTGAAGTTGTGAAGCGAGAAACCTTCCATCCGTGAATGCTTCCGTGGGGAAGCGGAGCCAAGCTCTTGTAATGAACGAAGCCTTCCGCCTAACCTTGATGACAGGCGGATAGACTAAAAAGAATTATTTAACATTGTTTGTTTTTTTTTAAAAGCCTAATCGTTAGTTCATAGGCTCGTCATTGAAGATTTTCACATCTTCAACGCTTTCTTCCTTTTGGGGAGAAACTTGTGTCGGAAGAGCTGCGATTTGTCGGTAGAATCCTTCCTGCAATTCCTTCGTGATTTCGGAGAGCTTTGTGCAGCCGAAGTCAAAGAGAAGCTTGTTGAAGGCTTCCTCGCCAACTCGGGAGCGTTCGTCCGCAATGACTTCTGAGAAGGAACGCTTTGCAGGTTTTTCCGCCTGCGGGATTTCGTTCTTCGGGTCAAGAGTTGCGGTCGGTTCCGGCATTTCGTCGGAGGTATAAGGCATTCCGTTGAATTCGCTTGGGAAAGCTCGCCTGAACGCTGTCGCAATGGCAACCTTTTCGAGCATCACCTTCGGCTTTGAAAGCCAAAGGGATTTGCCTGTGTTGTATTCTGCCATATAGACCGTGCTCGTGCAAGCGTGGGAGCGATCCTTGCGGAATACTCTGCAAGTGCAGAAAACCTGCTTTGCAGCGTCAATTCCAAATTCCGTTTCGTATCCGTCATATTGTGGGAACGATTCTGCTCTCTTTATGTAAACCTCGTAACCAGTAATCACGTTGAAACTGTTGCCGTATTTGACGGCATAGATTTCGCGCTTGAACGGGTTGAGATTGAAGGCCTGAGCGATAGCCAGAAACTGCACGCGCTCGCCTTCCGTAAGGGAGGTAGTGAGCGTGGACAGGTATTCGTAGAGAAGCTTCTGCGTGACCTTGTTCGCTTCGGTCTGCACGGTTACTTCGTTGGGCATGTTGCACCTCATTGTTTCTTTTCGGCAAACTTGCGCAGGCACGTCTGCCACTGGGTCTTGATGTTGTTCCAGCCTTGCTGCTCCTGCCATTCAAACCATTCCTTTGCTATCGGTGGGAATATTCCGACTGCGTCAGCGTATTCGTACACATCTGCGAGATCGGGAACCTTCTTCGGCATCTTCGGACTGTTCTGATAGGGTGGGGGCGAAGGTGGAGGCTGTTGATTTTCAGTGTTCCATCGGTTCAAAACTCGCTTCCTTTGGGCTTCACGATATTTTGCGACCTCCTGAATCATTTCGTGCTCAATCGTTCCTTCGGGAGCCTCGTTCTTGATTAGACGTATCAGCATCTCCTTGAAACGGGAGCCTGCTTCTTCGTCCGTCATTGTGAAGCAATCAAGAAAGTTTTCTGGATTGAAGCGAAAGAAAAAGTATTTCTTGCTCTTAGCCATTCATTCTTAAGACCTCCTTCTCTACAAGGGTTCCTATTATGTCGCCAAGTGTCGGGCGAACCGCATTCCGTGTAAGCATTCCTTGCAAACGGAACAGGCTCTCCTTTGTCTTGGCGGACACGAAAACGGGTGGTGTCCTTTTATTTTCCATTTGTGTTTATTCTCCTATCTAGTCAGTGGTTTCTCTTCAATGTCTTGCGTTTTGTCACAAGGCACCAAAGAGAAACCGCTCACTTCCGTGGGCGGTTCCTATGGTTCTATGATTGAGAATCCTCGGGGTCACAGATGTCTTCCGGCATCTTGATTATTTCGCTTGAGCGAGGCGGCTTTCCGCTGAAACTTTCGGGCTTGTAGTATTTCACAAACTCGTCAAGCTTCATCGGCTTTTGCCATTCTACAGGCGCAATAATCGGTATCAGAATGTAGGGGCGAAGCTCCAGAGCCTTCTCGTAGTCAGCCTTTGTTGTTGTCACATCGGCATCGTGGGCGAACACTATGAACTCGTGCTTTGAGAATTTGTTCGTGTTCAAAATATGGCGTGTTTCAAAGGTTCCGACAACTGCGTGTCGTGAGCCTGTTCCGCACTCGTATATGTAACACTTGCCAGCGAACTTGACTGGGAACCACTTTCGCAGCTCCACCGTCTTCTCTTTGGCGAAAATTTCCTTTACAAACTGGGAACGGATTGAAATTATTGCACAGTCTTTCACTTTTCCTCCTTTTTTTCAAGGGAGTACATGAAAGAAAGCCTTCCGGCAAGCTCCGACATTGCTTGTTCAAGCTGCCGCAACTCGCTTTCCTTCGGGCCTTCGGGATATTCCTCAATCATAAGGAACAGATACGAGGCGCAAGTCCGCAATAGCTTCTTGCGTGTATATTGCATTTCTTCCTTAGACATCGGATTCCTCCATTTTAGGGAAGGAAACTTCCTTGATTATGTGTTCGTTTGATCTATAACTATATCCGAACAGCATTCTGAAAATATGTTGCTCGCCTTTTTTTAAGAACATGTCAAACACATCTTTAAGGGAGTCAAGTTCGTACAACTGTCCGTTCTCGCAATTCTTGTAAAGAACCTTTTTTCCTTGCTTTAGATTAAGGATAGTTTGTTCAAAACTTATGCTGTCAAAACCAGTACAGCAACTTGCAACATAATAAAGGGCTGTTTTAACAGTAGCCTTTTCGTCGGGGATTTCAATCGTGAGTGTCATTTCCATAGGTTTAGTCCTTTGTTTATGGGTTTAGTTGTTGGCTTTCCATCATCGGGCAACGGGGAGCCACCGCCGCTGCGACAGCCTTTTTAGGGGCTGTTTCGGAATACAGCCTTTTTACAGGCTGTTTCGGAGTTTAGGCTGCAACAAGCTTGCCTAGCTTTTCATAAAGGAATTTTTTTTTGCTTGGGTCTTGAGTTTCTTTAATCATTTCTTTGATTTTTTCGCTCATTACCGATCGGGCAAATTCCTTTTCCTCTGCTGCATCGAATTCCTTTTCCTTTGCTGCGTTCATGTTAACCTTCCTTTTGGGAGTTGATTGCTTTTTGATATTCTTCAAGGACTGCGTTTTCCAGATGCTCTCTGAACTGGCGAGTCATCGGCATGTAGATGCTCCTGTAATCTTCTCCTTGATAGAAAGGGTCTACTGGGTAGGCTACAAACAAGCCGTTCACGCCGTCCTTGATTTTGAGTTCACGAAGGCAAAGGGCTTCGTTGATTTCAACTGTTGCCATGCCTTTGATTTTTGAGTCCAATTCCTTTAAAGGGTACACGATAACTTTTGTTACTTGGAGTGTATTTTCCATATTTATTCCTTTGTTGAGGTTTGTTTTTTTTTGAACATCGTGAGTGATGCTCGTTGGGAGCCGAACTACCGACTTCCAACGAACACCACGCAAATGCGTGGGATTCGTCTATTGGTTTTCTTCAACGAAGAGCTGTGGCCTCATTCTTTTTAGGGAATAGAAGCCATTCTTTGATACTATCAAGTGGTCAACCAGATGCACTTGCATGAACTTGCAAGCGTAAGAAAACTGCCTTGTAAGGGCGATGTCGTCTTCGCTTGGTGTCCTGCTTCCTGACGGGTGGTTGTGGAAAATCGCAACAGCCGTTGCCGAGGCGTAATGTTTTGAAGAAAAGAGCTTCTTGAACATAACTCTCGGGCATGCTGGCGTGTGGTCTTCAACACCTACGGAGACGACTTCAACACCTACGGAGACGACTTCAACACCGAGCGGATGCAGGGAACCATCCAAGGCAATAAAGCCGAAGTGCTCCTGCCATTCGTTCTCGAAACGCTTGAGTTTTGAAGCAAGCATTTCTGGGTTGTTGAAGCATGTAACCGTATCGTGAAAGTATTCACTCATTTTCAGTCTTGCCATAGGGTCATCCTTTGTTATGGTTTGTGGGAATCGGAGTGATTCTCTTTCTGCTCCTCCGCAAAGAAGCAAAAAGAAAACCACGCCTTTTCAGCGTGGTTTCTAAAGTCGGGATTGTTTTTTTATTATTCTATAATCGCTTTTACGACATTGGGACAACTGATTAACTTTTCCGCTTTTTCGTCATCTCCGAATTCTTTAAGAAAAGAATCTGCTAACTCTTCGCTTGTGAATTCGGTGAAAACATCGTTTATACTGTCAAGACATGATTTGTAATTTTGTTCAAGTTCATCTTCGTCTGCAATTTCTTCATCGTCTTTTTTTGATAAATAAACAATGTTATCGCAGAAGAACCATTGTAAGGGTTGCGTGTAAAGCAATTCCTCTATAATTGCTTTTGCTGCTTTTTCGCTAAAGCCATCTGCAACCATTACGGGAACAAACTTGTCGTAAACAGCTTGGGTTGTAACTTCTTTTTTTAACATGAGAAATCCTTTGTTAAGGGTTTTTGCACAATATACAAAAATTAGCCGTAGGGAACCTATGCGTTTGCGGCAAGTTCTACGATTTCGTGCGCCATTTCCTGCTGCTCCAGAGTAAGGGAGCGTTTTTCGTTCAAGTATTCGTGCGCTTCAAACTGGCTGCATTGATGCAGTCCTAGTTCACGCTCACGAGCTTCAAGGAAGAGCTTTTTCTGACGGGGATCGCAGAAGAGTCTGCCGAAGATGTTCACGAGTTTCTGTGCTTGATTTTTCATAGGGAATCCTTTGTTTTAGGTTTGATGCGTTGTTTTGTAAACGCTTTTCAATGTCTGGGAATTGCTCTCAGGCACCAAAAAGCGCTCACCGAAGCGAGCGCAAAACCTAAACCATAAGAATAAACCTTGACGGGATAAGGCTCCAACATCTTTCACCGTGATATTAGGCGTGGTTACTTAGCTCGTTGCCATTGAGCCTGCCGAGCAGGGAACATTCAAAATGCTTAGTTTCGCCTGCCGTGCGCCTTGTCTCGTCATCATCCGTAAGTGTCAAAAATCCGGCATTTCGTCAATTTTTCGCCACAACTTAAACATTTGATTTCGTGGCGGTCATTATCTCGTTGCCGTTGCTTTTCTTGGCGGTAATTTGGATTTTTGAGCGTTGCCGTGCCGTTTAAGGTCGCTTGCGTGACTTATCTAGCATCTGCCGACAAGTGCCGCTTAGTATCGCTTTAAGCCGCTTTCGCTGGAGTCCTTGCCGTGTGCGTTTGTTTCCGCTCGCTTTGCTTGCGTGCATTTTGGCGCATTGATTTGCGCCACCATCTAGCCATGACTTGCTAGACCGTCCATAATGCGCACTTAGCGCATTACTGCAACTTTACGGCTATATGCCGTAGATTTATCGCTTTACCGCTTTATTATCAAAAAGCACTTATAGCCGCCTGCGCTATAGTTGTATAGCAATATAGTAAAATTTTACTACATAGCGGTTAAATTTAACGCATTTTATAGTAAAATTTTGCTAACATTTGGCTAAATATTGCTTTATGGTGGTTAAATGTTGCTTTTGGAGTTCTAAAAGTGCTTTGTTTTTGATTTTTACGCACTTTCTAGCCACTTTTTACGGCTATATCGTGCAACTTACTACACAAACGCAAAAACGGCTTAAAATAGTCTTAAAATTGAAAATAGAATAGGTGTATTTTGAGCACTATTTACACAAAGTGTCAAAATGTAATGTTATTGTAAGTTATATATTACAAAAATGTTATTTTATACCGTGGTATAACCTCGGTAATGCGTCGGTAATACCCATCTAACAACTAACAATTAACAGATAACATCTAACACTCTCTCCTTATAAAGGATAATGTGTAAATTTCTCTACTCTTCTCTTAATAACGGCAAAATTTTCAAAAAAATTTTTCTTTTCAGGATTTTTTCCATTTTTTGAAACTTTCTTCTTTTTTTTTGACCAGAGCGAGCGAGGCGAGCTGTTTACACACATGATTTTTTATAAAATTTTTCCCTTATGGGTTAAATTTTGTTATATTCCTTTTTATGGCTGAAGAATTGACGAAAAAAGAAGAACTTAGGCTACGTTTACGTGAAACATTCGTAAAAGGCCTGAACTCGTACATAGGCAGGACCGGAAGCAATCCTACCCGTGTTTCCCTTCAAGTTGGATTGTCGGCTTCCGCATTGAAAAATGTCATAAACGGAACTTGCAAGCTGCCTTCGTTTGAAATCATTTACGGACTTCTTGACAACGGCATGACCCTTGAAGAGTGCTTCGGTCCTGAACTAGCCGCAAAAATAGCTCCACATCAGAGCCAGAACATGGACATTGAAACGATTCTCCAGAACCTTTCGCCCGAAGAGATTTCGCTCGTCTCGAAGAGGTTCGCCTACCTAGGTCTTGCAGGACTCCTTGCAGACCTTCAACGCCCAGAAGATCCAAAAGAACGTCAAGCATAGCCTTTTCAGCCAAGTCTATTCCAGAGAATTTCCGCAGTAGTTCCGAACGGCTACTGCGGTTTCTTTTTGGTATCGTTCCCGTAGTTCCGTGGCTATGCCGTGGTATTCTTTCGGTATTACCGATGTTGTTCCGTTGCATTACCATAGTAATACCGATGTTATACCGCGGTATTACCTTGGTTCTTCCCTCGTTCTTCCGACTCTATTCGCAGGAACTCCTCCCACGCCTCCTCCGCATCGGACTTGTCCTTGTAGAAGTCGTAGATTATGCGCTTTCAGGGAAGTTCCTTCGTTCAAGGCTATGGGGTTCACCTTCAGCGAGCACGATGTGGACGAACTCTACAGGTATCTGTAGGCGAATAGGCAAGGGGTTTTCCCTTGCTTATTTCTTTTGCTCGGTAAACTATGTAACAGCCAACAACAAACAATGAGGTAGATTATGGCAATGCCGCTTGAAAGAGCACGTGGTTTGAACACTTCCGATTCCGAATACGACAGTGTAGACACTTCCCGTATGCAGCGTTCCATTGAACGAGACGAAGTCGGTGCGCAGGCCGCATATCGTAACCTGCAAGCCCGTCTAGGTGGTCGTCGCTAGAAATGGCTAACCTGAACGGAAAGCTGTTCAACGAGGCGAAGGCTATCGCAAATTTTGGCGGTCGCCTCGCCTTTGCCGTTTCGCTGGGGAAGGATACTGCATGTATGCTTCACATCATGAACCAGCTTACTGACTTGAAAAGGCACTATTTCTTCCATTGGTCTATGTACCCGAAGATGCTGCCCTATCAGAGCAGGTATCTCTCGCAGATTGAGAGAATGTACGGCATAAAAGTTGATGTAAGCATTTGGCCTGAGCTTATAAAGAAGAAACAGGCTCCTGCCGTAACCGAGATAATGGAAGCCAACCGTTGTGACTTGGCTCTATTTGCGTACCGTATGGACGAAAGTCTACAGCGAAGGGGAATGCTCAAACGCTTCGATGACGGCATTGACTATGTGCGCAAGTGGGCTTATCCATTGCGCTCGTTTACTGCAAAGTCAATCCGTGGCTACGTTACCGCAAACAAGGTTCCACTAAATGTTGAATATTCTCTCGGATTCAAGCACGACCTTTTAACCCATAGGGGAAAGAACGCATTGCTGCTGAGGCACGCAATAAGCGAGGCTGACTATCAGGCAGCCGTTGCGCAGGACCCGAATGTGGAGATTGATTATGTCAGATTCGCAAACTGCCCCGAAATCGTCAAGGAAATCTTTGGAGAAAAAGGGCTTCCAAAGGGGAGAGTCTAGGAAAATCCAGAGAACGCAGGTTGTCCTTGACGACTACAATCCTAGATACATTTCTCCTGCAAACGCTCAACGACTGAAGAAATCCTTGAAGGATAACGGGCTTGTAGGTACCCTAATTTGGAACAAGACCTCAGGCCATATCGTAGGAGGACACCAGAGGCTAGGTGTCCTTGACCAGCTTATGCGTTTTGACCCCGAAAAGCCTGATTCTTCATACGAGATTGAGGTTACTATGGTTGAAATGCCGTTGAAGGACGAAGTCAAGCTGAATGTTGTCCTGAACAACAGCGATGCAATGGGCGAATTTGACTTTACGGCTCTTGAGACTCTTTCAAAGCAGTTTGGCCTTGATGTTGAGGCTGACTTCGGATTTTCAGAAGAGGTTGCAAGCGTCCAGTTCCCAGATGTGGTTGAAGAAATGCTTGCGGAGCAAAGCGAGACTCACGAAATGCGCGAGGCTGTCGCAACCCCTGAACAGATCGCCACGATGAAGGAGAAGAAGCACGAGTCGCGCGAAGCCATAAAGCAGATGAACGAGGAAATAGGGGACTGGAAGGCTGAACCGAAAGGAATACTCACGCTTGTGTTTCCTACGGAGACTTCAAAAAGGGAATGGCTTAAAAGCATTCTCAATCTTGACGATACGAACGTTCTGCACATTGACAAGTTTGAAGAGGCGTTGATGAACAAGGACTTTTCAAGCGAAAGCCCCGAAAGTCAAGAATAAGCACAGAAATTCACTCACATTCAAAATGAACGGGAAAGGGCTGAAAACCCTTTCTTTTTATTGCGCATTTAGGTAAACTATAGCCATGCCAAAAATCAAAGAAGCAGCAGAAAACAAGTTTTACGAGCTTTTCAAGCAGATTCTTGACACTCAGTCAAAGGAAATTGAATTGCTCCTTGAAATCAAGGAAACACTGGCGAACGCAAATCCTGCGGAAAAAACTGCCGTAAGCAAGGGCTGGGGTGACCTGTAATGAAGATTCCTGTCGGCAATGCGTTGAAGTCGGTAGCTCTCGCCAAGAGAGCCGTTTCGGCTTCCGCTCCTGCCGTTGACAGGTATCGTGGACGCTTCCAGTCAAGCGGAAAATACCTTTTCATCGCTCACCCTGAATGCTGCCCGGCTTGCAACAGGATGAACGGAAGGTTCCTGAACACCGCTGATGTCGCATTCATTTCGCACCCTAACTGCAAATGCGCAACGATTGCCGTTCCAGAAGGTCTTTCTCCTGCGCAAGTTACCGAATGGGCGAAGAACCCTACAGGAACGATTATGTACGGCTGGAACTATGGCGTTGCCTTGCGGAACGAGAACTTGACCGAGCGCAACAGGACGAACACGATGATTCGCTTCTTCAACCGAATGCGCAACGATCCCCGAAACTACAACAGGCGAAAGATTAGGGCACAGGTATCAGATGAACAAATCCAGTCAGTGCGTGACGCAGTGCAAAGAGGTGAACTCGGAGCAGCGAAAGATTTCACGTCTACTATCAGGAGGCTTTCAGCTACTGAAAGAAATAGACAAGCTAGAAAGAACATGGCAAACAGGAAACGCAAAAAGGGAGTATGACTAGATGGACGCTAAGAAAGCAATTGCAATGGTTGAATACGGTTGTAGATTTATTGCTAAGCCTTATATTTGGGGCGGCAACGGCTGCGGCCTTACTAATCTTGGCGGAGAAGGTCATTTTGGCTTTGATTGCTCTGGCTTCGTGAACGAATGCCTTGCGGCGTTCGGCTTCATTCCGAATTATGCCGACTATTCAGCACAAGGTCTTTATACGATGTTCAAGGACAAGTGGGCGCAGGTCCTGCCTGAATACAACACTGGAACGCTCGTGTTCTTCGGAAAGGACGAGAACAACATTACCCATGTCGCAATCTGCGTGAACGGCTGGCAGATGATTGAATGCGGTGGCGGTGGCAAGAGCTGCACCAACGAAAGGAACTCCACAGGATTTGTAAGGCTCCGTCCTATCAGTAGCCGTGATGATGTCGTGGCTATGCTTGACCCCGTTTAACGACCAAGAAGCCGAAGTCGCGGTGGAAACCTTTGACGCATGGATGGGCTACCCCCCCCATGTCCGCGCGAAAGATGGTTGGGTAAATTTTTCACTCAAACAAAAAGGAAACAATATGGCAAGAAAGAAAGTTGAAATCACAATTGACGCTAACGAAATCGAAAAGGAAAAGATTTTGAACGGCACAAAGAACAAGCAGGAAGCTGTCGCCGAAAAGGTTAGGGAATTGGTAAGTTGTCTCAACGACCTTACGGTTCCTGAATTTGTTCATGGCATTGGCAACGGCATTCTTTACGGTGCTTGCAAGAACTATCTTGACGCAAACGCTGAAAAGACTCCAAACAAAAAGAAGAAGTAGAGTTTCTTTTGCATACGCGCACGCCCCAGCCTCGTGTGCTCCAGAGAAAGGCTGGCGCATCGCCTGAATGTGTTCCTGAAAATCAGGCAAACGGAATCGTAGCTCAGTTGGTAGAGCCTCTGAGGAGTGGCATAAGCCTCAAACAGCGCAGGTTCGAGTCCTGCCGATTCCATTACCCATAGATACCGAAGTTCTTGCTGTAACGCAAGGATTGTTTTCTTCCGACAGCCAGCAAGTCGGCAAACATAGCTGGCGTCTTTTTATGGCTCGTAAAGGCGGAAATCCAAACATCAATGAGATTAACAAGGGCACCCGTTTCAACAAGGAAAGTGCTGTCATAGCCGCCAAGAAAAAGGCCGAGAAGGAACGAGCCAAGAAATCCATATTTGCCGCAATACGACCATATTCGGAAGAAATCATTCCAAAGGACAAGATACCTGAAGGTGTTCTAGCCTTCTGGGAAAGCCGTGGTGTCGGTGCCGAGAACATCTCAGCAATGCTCATTGACATGACTCCTATGCTTGCCAATGCCATTAAAGGTGGCGACTATCCGACATACTTCGCCATAATGAAGCAGCTAGGTATGACGTTTGAAAGCACTAGGGAGCAGAATGTCAAGGTAGCCTTTGAAAACTCGCTTGAAACGAATGTCAATGGCGAAATCACTATCAATATCGTAGAAAAGAAGCCAGAGCCTATTGACGATGAATGATGCAGGAAAGGAATGTTGAACTATCTCCTTTCCAAGTTGAATTCCTACGAAGAAAGGACGAGCCGCTCGTAATCCTACAGACGGGCGTAGGCGCAGGGAAAAGCCGTGCGCTGGCTCATTGGTGTGTCTATACCGCTAGAAAAGGCTACAGAATACTTGCGGTTGCACAGAACTATTCTGCACTAATGGAAGTGCTTTTCCGTGAAATTGAGATAGTATGTGCCCAGATCGGCATTACCTGCGACAAGACTGGCAAGAAACTCCATATTGGCAACGGCTGGATTTACGGAGCCACAGGCGAGAATCCGAAGGGCATTCTTGGCTATACCGACTTCAACGCAGCCGTTTTTGACGAGGCTGCCTACCTTAAACGCAATGTCTATGACTTCGTTTGCGACCGCTTGCGCGGCGAGAATGTGGATGTTCCTCTTTATCGTTTTACATCTTCCCCTTCAAGCGAACCTGCTTCCGTGTGGTTCCGAGAACTTTGCGAACAGAACCAGGACAAGGTAATCAGGGCTACGAGCCTTGACAACGCATTCACTTCCAAGCAGTACAAGAAAGACCTCATAAAGCGTTACGGACTCGGAACGAACCTTTTCCGTCAGCAGGTGCTTGGAGAATTCCTTGATACAGACCTTGAAGACACCCTTTTCACACACGAGCTGTTGAAGAATGTCAAGTCCAGAATTGCCGACGATGTTATGCGAGACGAGCTTGCTGTCATAGGCCTTGACTGCGCCCGTTACGGACGAGATTACTCTGTTGCGGTCCTGCGAATCGGCCGTAGAGTGGTTAAGGTTCTGCGAGCTAGGGAGACTGACACGGGCCAGCTTGTCGCAATGGTTCGCAAGCTAAAGGACATTGCAGAACAGAATTGGAACATAAAGATAGACAGCGTATGCGTTGATGCCGCATATGGATCGGGAGCCATTGACATGCTCAAGTCTCTTGGCTACACGGTGTACGAAGTCAGCTTTGCAGGACTACCGAAGCGCAAGGAATATTACAATGTTCGTGCCGAGATGTATTTCACGGCAAAGGACTGGCTCAAGGAAGGGGGAACCTTTGAAGACGAGGAACTTTATGCCGACCTTTCCGCACAACGCTATATGCTTGACGATGGCGGCAAGTTCCGTCTAATCCCGAAGGAAATGATTAAGAAGACCATAGAACGCTCTCCTGATACCAGCGATGCTTTTGCATTGACATTCTATCACGCAGCCATAAGGAACGATTACAACAAGAAGCAGGTTCTTGACAGCCCTGCAATGCTGAACATGATGAAGAAACTGAGAATGAAGAAGTCAACGCACAAGTTCGCGTTTTAATGATTTAGCAAGGTAAACTATATGAAAATGGAAAATTTGCCGACGATTTGCCCCGAAAGGCTCTCGGAACTTATGCTGGAGGCACAGCAAAAAAATGACTGCTCCAGCAGGGAACTTGGAGAACTTGTACACAACATAACGCAGAAGGTAATCTTTTCTGACGAGTTCATTGCGTACACGGACGACTGGAAACTTGAAATGCTTTCGCAGGCGTATGTGAAGGTTTTCGGAGCCGTAATGAAGTTTGACCCTGTAAAGTGCAAGTCGCCTGTGAATTACCTGTACACGGCTGCACTCAATTCGTTCCGCAGCACTCTGAGGAAGCTCAAGAACGATTCGGAAGACTTTACCCCCATTAACGAGGAAGTGAAGATTGAACCGTTCAACCTGCGAAACAAGAGGCGCATTCTTGCTAGGGCCACGGCAAAGCTGAATGTCCGCAAGATTGTGGAGCAGGCCCAGAAGTCAGAGATTGACGGAGACAAGGAACGCTACAGGAAGTATGTGGGCAACATCTTTGAGTACGTGGACAGGCTTGCAAGGATTGTTGAACGGAAACTGAACGCTGCCGTAATGGATGACTTGATTAAGAAGGCACGAAGCATAAGGAAGATGGCTAATGGTTGATTTTGAAGAAACGATTGACGAGGTTCCTGAAATCAGCGAAGAGGAATGGGCTGGCGAAGAAAAGGAAGTCATTGAAGAGTTCCGAAAGTTCGCCAAGGAATCCTCCGAGGAATACGGCGACCTTTACAAGAGAATCCGTGAGGAACGCAGGTTCATAAGCGGTGAACAATGGGACAAGAATGACGAAACCAACAGAGGCGAAGGACGAGCGCAGCTCTCCATCAACATTTGCGGTGTCTATTCAGCTTCCGTAGTGAACCCGTTCGCTGCAAGGCCGTTCAAGTTCAAGTGCATTCCAAGAGTCAATGACCCTATGGTAATGCAGGAAGCCGAAAACCTTAACTCCTATCTTACGGCAATACAGAGCGATTACGATACCAATGTAAGCAACACAAGCGGTTTCAAGGACGAGGTTGACACTGGTCTAGGCTTTACTTATGCCACCATTGAAGAGGTTATGGGCGAACAGAAGATTCGCTATCTCTACATTGAAGATGCGACAACAGTAATCCTTGATGTGAACGCAAAGGGTGTTGCTCTTGAGCAGTCCGACAGGATTGCCGTAGTTGACATGATGAACTATGACAAGGCCAAGCGTGAATTTGGCGAAGACATTGTTCGCAATGGAAAGCCTGAACAGGCTGCGCTTTCCGATTTCGGCTCGTCTTGGGAAGTGCCGAAGAACTGCGTTGCCGTTGTTACATACTACCGCAAGGACGGCCACGATGTTGAATACTTCCGACTCTGTGGCGACCACATTGTAGATTATGGCGTTTTTGAAGGCCTTGACTACCTTCCTGTATTCGCATTCACTGGGGATCGTATCTGGGTTGACGACAAGAAGAGCTTTGCAGGCATTGTCCGCAAGGTAAAGGCTCAGCAGAAGACAATCAACTATGCACAGAGCCAGCTCATTGAACGAATTGCGATGAGTCCTAAATGCTTCTTTGTCGCAGGTTCCCGAACCATTGAAGGCCACGAGGACGATTTCAACAACATCCATTACGGCAACAAGACATTGCTGGAATACAATGACGACATTGACGAGGTTGGGCGTGAAATCAAGCCGCCTCAGTTCATCGTTCCGCAATGCCATACGGAAGACTTGCAAGCCGTCATAAATTCAGCGGTTCAGCAGATGAGCCTTGCCACTGGCATTTCTGCAAACGGGATTGTTGAACAGAACCTTACAGACCAGAAGACGGCAACGGAAGTCTTGCTCCGCACAAAGAGCAGCCAGAGCAATGTAAGCAACTACCTTGACCACGCAAAGGAAACCATACGCATTGCTGGCTACACCCTTGCCCAGCTCTGCATTGCAATGTATGGCATAAACCTTCCTAAAGGTTCCTTTGACATCGTTGTGGAGGAAGGGTGCGTATCGCTTACCAAGATGGAAGAAGACCGCGAAAAGTTGCTTGCTATCTCTCAAATCGTGCCTGACGAGTTCAAGCCTTTGATTTCTCAGCAGCTTGTCTCAAAGTTGGATATTGAGGGTGGTCAGCAGCTATCCGAAATGCTTTACAACATGCTTCCTGCGGAACTTCGTGGCGGTCAACCTTCCTGGCAGGAATTCAACGCCCAGCAGGAACAGCTTGCGATGTTGCAGCAGCAGTTGCAGGAGGCGCAGGAACAGAACAAGGCTCTCAACGACCAGCTTACTCAGCAGCAGCTTAGGACGCAGACGGACCTTGCCCTTAACGACAAGAACTTTGCTCACGACCTGGTTATGAAGCAGATTGAACTTGCCGAGAAGCAGGGCGACTTTGCTGCAGAACAGAGCGCAAAGGCTGAGGACGATGCTCGCAAGAGCCAGCACGAACTTGACAAGATGTTGCTTGATGCGTCAATAAAGGCGAACGAACGAGCCAACGCACAGGCGCAACAGATTCTAACACAGACAAACAATGTTCCTATGGAGAGAATGAATAATGGCTAAGATGAGTGGACTCGCAAGGTTGCTTGGCGCAGTAGGCAATCAGCGTGCAATTAACGGTGCTGGAGCTGCAATGGCTCAGGAAGCGGCTATGGGCGGTAACGATGGTGGCGATCCTAGAGATTACCTTCTTTCGCTAGGCCAGGACGGGGTTATGGACTGGGAATCATTGGCGACTGCCGCAATCAAGGCTCTTTCTTTTGAAGAAGCCGAAGCCGTAGTGCGAATGAACGGCCTTGATGAAATGCAGTAGCGTAACAGCCTAAACCGATTGCTTGAGGTGTGCTAATCGGTTATTCCACGGGTAGGACGGAATGTCTGCCCGTGGATTTTTTTGCGCTTTTCTCGGTCGGAAAAAACTTGCTCGGTAAACTAGAAGCAAGGGAACGTGCCCCGAAGCACGATGTGTAAGGAAATTTATGCCGACACTTGATGAAAAAGTGAAAGAAATCGCAAGCCAAAGGGAATCAGTTGCAGCCCAGGAGCCTGACGAAACCAGCGAAGTAAAGGCAGACTCGCCTGCCAATCCGGTAAACGAAAATCCAGCCGACAAGGAACCGCAACAGCCCGAAGGCAACGGAAGCGCATTACCGAAAACCGATGTCAAGACAGCTACCAAGGAACAGAAGGCGGACTACGCCTTTGCCGCCTACCGCAAGCGCACCAGCAGGGAAATGGATTCCATGCGAAAGGAGCTTGAAGAACTTCGCAAGTTCAAGGAGGAAATGAGCCGTAAGCAGAACGCAGAGGCTCCCAAGACTAGGCAGGACTTTGGTTCGGACGAAGACTTTGCAGACTACATACAGGAAAACCTGTACAAGAAATTTGCCGAAAGGTTTGAAAAGGAGCATTCCGCAAAGTGGGAAAGCGAACAGGAAGCCTATCGCAAGGAATACGAAGTCAAGAGCGAACTGAAGCAGTTGTTCGGTAACGCTGCAAACGACATCCTGAACGCCATTGAAGACGAACATTCCGACCTGTCGGTGCTACTGAACCACCCCAATGCGGAAGCAATCCGTAACGAGCTTTCTACAGACTTTAGAGCCGATTTTCTCGGCTTGATGTACAAGCAGCCGGAACGATTCTTCGCATTGCTGCAAATGTCCCCGACAAGGCAGGAAATCGTCCTGATGGATTACGAACGGCAAATCCGTGAACTGAAGGCTAAGCATTTGAACGCTGGCAAGGGTACGCAACAGCCTAACCAGCAGCCGAACGCTCAGCCACAGCAAGCGAAGTTGCCGACAACGGGTCGGTTTGGCAACGGCAACAACGGCTCAATGTCCTTTGGAGACATGAGCGCACAGTCAAGAGTCAACCGATTCATGCTGCAATACAAGAAAAAAGGTTTTTAAGGGAATATGGCAAACAATCTTACAGACGCAAAGCAGGAACTTTGCGACCGCCTTGCAGCCAAGATTATCCTTGGCATTCCGTTCATCAAGCGTTCCACTTCCATCGGTCGTGACCAGCTCACAAAGACCGCTCGCACACAGGGCAAGATTAAGCTCTATGTGAACGCTGGCGGTGGCGCACAGGTCAAGAAGTTTGACGGCAACGGTGCACTTGACCTCACTGGCCGTTCCACAGATTCCTCTTTCTACGAAAAGGAATTCACCGCAAATGTCGCTTCCGACATTCTCGGCTACAACGCATTTGAAGAACTCTTCCAGTTGGGCGAAGGTGGGGTTGACAAGGAATTTATCGAACCTCGTGGCGAATTCATGTCCAACATCATTGAAAAGGACCTTGTGGAACGCAACTGGTTCAAGGCTGGCGGTGCCGTGATTGAAAACGGCGGCGTAAACATGCAGCCTCTTTTCAAGGCTCAGAGCATTCTCCAGACAATCAAGGCTGGCGGTACTTTCTCCGGCTTCCTTTCTCCGATGCTTCAGGGCGAACTTGCATACAACGCACTCGGCAAGCAGAACGGCTTTGACGCTCCTACCGAAACACAGCGTGACATGTACGGCAATGCCGCTATCGGCAGCGCAGCTGGCTTTGAATACATCAACGAACCGTTCATGCCTGTATTCACCATGGGCGCAGCTCTCGGCAGCGCAAAGGTTGCAAAGGCCGTGAACAGCGGTGATGACGAAATCCAGCTCAAGGGCGTTACCGCAAGCGCAAAGATCTACAAGGGCACTCCGCTCAAGATTGAAGGCGTTTACGATGTTACCATGGCTGGCGCACCTGTGGTCTACAAGAAGACATTCATCGTGCAGGAAGATGCAACCGTTTCCGACAGCGGCACAGTAACCGTCAAGATTATCCCTGTTTACTTGAATGGCGACGACCATTACAAGCCGACAGCATATTCCACAAGCACAGTTGCTCGTGGCGGCACTCTTGTCGGCAACAAGGGCGTAATTCCTGTAGATGCAGGCGTTACCTGCGAACTTACCGCAGAAACCGAATACCATATCGGTCTCATCCGTGAAGCCTCCGCATTCAACTGGCTCCCGTTTGAATTGACGAAGCTATCCGGTGTAGAAAACCGCACAACTTCCGTTGACGAACTCACCTTGCACATCTGCACTGGTGGCGAGCTCAAGACATACGAGAACGTAACCCGTATTGACAGCCCGTACTTTGGCGACATCGTTGACGAACGTGCATGCCGTACAATCTACGTGAAGAAGTAACGAAATTCCGTGATGGGGTGATGGTGGCGCAAGGTGCTTTAAGGTGCCTTGCGCTTTTTATTGAGGTTCATATTATGAAGACTGCAATCACTATAGTTAGAGAGGCGTATGAATACACAGGCGTTCTGCAGCAGGGCGAACAGCTCAATCCCGAAGACTGCAAGGAAGGACTCAGATTCCTTAATGAAATGGTGCGCAAGTGGAACGAAGAGAACTACTTCCCGTTCTCCATTGTAACTGCCGACGGAACCGCTCGCAATGGCAGAGCGTTGATTTTCAAAGGCTCCGAGGATATTGACGGAGAAGTGCCGTGCATCGTAAACAAGGTTTACTACAGGGATGGCGAAGCGTGGGTTGAAGTTGACAAGGTTTCCTACGAGAACATCTGGGGCTGCAAGGACAAGTCCGCAAATCCAACCGCATACGCATTCACGCACGATGAAGAAATGCGTGGCGTGATAGAGATTGATGCCGAAGGATGCGACATTCCTTTGCGTGTCATCTACAACAGGGTGTTGCCGAAACTGGACTACAATGACGAACTCAAGGCTCCTGAAATTTACGAGGACCTGCTTATTTATGGCGTGGCTTGGAAGGTCGCCAAGCGCAACAAGATGCCGCCCGAAGATGTTGCCGACATCTGGAACGATGCCGCTTCAATCCTTTCAAGCATAAAGAAGATGAACGCAGGAAAGCACAAGGTAGGCAAGACATATCAGCAGGTCTATGTATCTCCGTTCCAGAAGGTTGTAAGGGGCTATCGATGAAGCAGGCAAGGATTTTACAGAACATCGTAGGCGGAAGCTACGAGGCGGATTCAAAGATTGCAGGAACCGCATTTTCGTTGAACATGTATGCGGAGAATGTGGAGGAAACTTCCGGCGGAAGCTACTACACTACGGCATTGCGTTCAAGGGAAGGCGAAAGGACCGTCCTTGAAGGACTTGGCGGCAAGTGCCGCGGAATGTTCGTGGCAAGCGACGGAAGCATCTTTGCCGCTTTTGGAAACGATGTCTTAAGGCTAAGGTATGACAAGTACAGGGAATCCTGTTCCAAGGAGACGGTTTTTTCCTATCCATACGACTATTCCGAAGAAATCCGATTTAGTGAAACAGGGGGTGTTAATTCCCATGTCGTATGGGTTGACGGAAGCGAATTCGTTTACGCATATCCTCTTGAACCTGAAAAGGCGACCTCTCAAGGCGTTTCACTTCCTTTGAAGTTCAGGACTCCGAGAAGGGTCTATAAGACCGCTGAACAGGCCACATCGTTCTCCGAAGAGTACATTTCTCCGACTAACATCTGTTCGTTGAAAGGTTCAATAATAATCAACGACCCCGAATCCGACACCTGGTACTACACCGAGCCGTACATCCTTGGCGGCACGAAGTATTCAAGGAGCGTTTACAAACTTGACGGCAACGGCAATGTGGTGTACAAGACTGAAAGCAGGTACGAAGTTGACACCGAGGAAGTTTCCCTTTGGGATGAGGAAAGCAGAAGTGGTACTGCGTATCTTTGGCTTGACAGGTATTCCGTTCCGCACTGGAATACTTCCGAATACTCCGCAGACAAGACCACAGGAATAATGGCTTGCGGAGACCTTCTGTATGTCCTTGGCGAACGCTCAATCCAGGTTTACACCCAGTCAACGAATACGGACGCTCTTGGAAATTCCTACATGGCGTTCACTTCTTCAAATAGGAATGTCAGGGAGCTTGGCTGCAAGCTGTCAGCAACAATCGCCGATGTGGGCGAAAGCATTGCTTTCGTAGGCAACGGAAGCCGTGGAGACTGTTCCGTATGGACCGCCACGGAAGGAGTTCCGGTTAGGATTTCAACGAACGCCATTGAAAGGGAGCTTTCGGCAGTCAACCTTGTAGGTTCCGTCGCATTCTCGTTCTCCGAATACGGACACCTGTTCTATTGCGTGTCGGTTCCGAAAATAAGGAAGTCTTTCGTTTTCGATTTCTCCACGAAGCAATGGCACAACAGAAGCACGAGGAAGGAAGACGGTATTGATTACGAATGGTGGGTGCGCTATGCCGTAAGGACGGAAGGACGGATTTTCATTGCCGGTTCCGACAATGCGCTTGCCGTAATCGATGCGTCAAAATATGACGATTACAAGGGCAATGTGATCGTGAAGCGCCGAGTATCTCCGATAGTGTCCAGCGACTTCTCGCCATTCATCCTGAATGACGTTCTTCTTGTGATGAACAACGGCGAAACCACCGACAGGACGGACGAAACTAGGGCTAGAAATCCTTCCGTAACTCTTGAGGTGTCAAAGGACGGTGGCAATACTTTTTCAAGTCCTGTAAGGGGCTATGCAGGAACTACAGGCGATTACGGCTACAGGACTGTATGGCGCAACCTCGGCAAGGTTACGATGGCCGTGCTCCGTATCACGATAACCGACCGCTGCAAGGTAGTTGTAACCGGGGCCAAACTATCATTCACCCAGTTGAGGCATTTCTGATGAAGAAGATTGCAAGGACGGTCCAGAATGTAAGTGAACTTTCGGAAGCTCTGTGCGGCTCCTATGACGAAGGCGTTCTAAAGAACGGTATCCGCTATGTGCTGCGTGGAAGCCTTTACCATTTTGAAGGCTTCATAGACAACGCTCCGAACACCATTGAAATTCCGATTCTGCCCGTTAGGTGTGCTGTCACTATAGCGATGCCTAGCGGCTGGAGCTGCGTGATTGTGGTGGAGCCTAACAGCGGAATCGTAAAGGTGCCCGAGGAACTATTTGGAAAGAGTTTCTGCATTTTCGCAACCTGCATAGTAAACTATCAATAAAAAGAGGTTTGATTTATGGCTTTTTCAGCAGCAGTAGGTTCTTTGATTCCGGGTATTTTGGATTTTGCATCACAAAATAACCAGCAGAACATGGCGAACATGCGCACTCACGCAGGAGTGCAGAACGCCCTTGACACTCTCGGTCAAGGCTCCAGCTATGCCGACGAGCTTTTTGCGCTCAACAACAATGTCCTTGCGCAGCAGCAGGCGAATAACAACAGGTTTCTCGGCTCCGTAAATCCTTACGAGGCAGGTTCCTTTTCGTATAACAGGAAGCTGGACGACTTCTATGACCCAGCATTCCAGCTTTCCGTCAATGCGGCAAACGATGCAATCAACAGCTCGCAGGCTCTTGGCGGCAACCTTTTCAGCAGCGACACGGCCAACCGGCTTGCTGCAAAGAACAATGTCCTTGCAACGAACCAGTACAGGAACGCAATGGACGCAATGAATGCTGACCGCAACTTTGCTCTTGGTTCTTGGCAGGGAAACGAGGCTGCAAAGCAGGCTGCCGCGAACTCGGCTGCCAATGTTGCGAATATGGGCATAAACGCAAACAACGCGCTTTACGGCAACATGATTGCAAACAACTCCGACCTTTACGGCAACAAGGGCGACTACCTGTCTGCACTTGCTGAACTTCAGGCAAGCGATCCGGGCAGCGTTTCCGCAACACAGGCTGCACTTAGTGCTCTTGACCCTACAGGCTCTCTTGCTAGCATTTACGGTGCTGGTGGAGGCAGAATGCTTAAAGGAGCTGGAGCAGGCATTGCAGGAAGCGGTGTCGGAACTCTATTTGGAACTAACGCAAACAACGCGCTTTACGGCAACATGATTGCAAACAACTCCGACCTTTACGGCAACAAGGGCGACTACCTGTCTGCACTTGCTGAACTTCAGGCAAGCGATCCGGGCAGCGTTTCCGCAACACAGGCTGCACTTAGTGCTCTTGACCCTACAGGCTCTCTTGCTAGCATTTACGGTGCTGGTGGAGGCAGAATGCTTAAAGGAGCTGGAGCAGGCATTGCAGGAAGCGGTGTCGGAACTCTATTTGGAACTCCTATTTTAGGAACTGCACTTGGTGGATTGTTTGGTCGTTAACGAGGTTTTAGATGGCAATATTCGGACGATTCAACGGACTTGGCATTGGCCAGGCGATACAGAACAGGAATGAAAGGGAAATGGCGAACAGGAACGCTGCTTTTAATTCCCTTTCCAGCGGCATCCAGCGCGTGTTTGACAAGATGGAAGAGGACAGGCTGCGAAAAGAAGGTAGGGAATGGGCTGTTTCCGACGCTTCTGATAACAGGGATTTCCAGCGAGAACTTGCTGGAATCAATGCGGCGGCATCAAAGGACGCTGCACGGATGTCAGCTCTTGGACAGATATTGTCTTCCGTGCAGAACGGCATAAGTTCTGTCAATGCTTCACTCGGAACAACAAATCTTCCTTCGCAGTCTCAATTGGATTATTTGAAAGATGCCGGAGATTTTTCAAGGGCTTTAATGCAGTATCTTTATGGAGATGATTTTGTAGAAATCCCCAAAAAACCCTCTGGTGATAAAGATGGTTCCGAATCGGAAAATCCAGCTGGTGTTCCTAGACTTGATCAGACGCCTATTTCTTTTGGCGATTTCAAGACAAGGGAAGCCTTGACTGATTTCATAAAGACAGCAAGCATTGAAGACCTTGTTCGTCTTCGTGAGGAAGCTCTAGCGAACAATAGCGATATGGCCGGGCAGTTTGAGATTGCCATTGCGAACAGGTTGAAGAACGATATGCCGGATGTCAAGTCTATAGATGACAAGTACGGCACTAATTATTCCCAGATTCTAAGGAACCAAGGAATAAAGGAAACTTCCAAGGAAGCGAAAAAAAGGGTTGAGAGGGAAGCTTACAACAAGCGTGTATCTAGCGCAAGAGAAGGTGTTATCAAAAACAAGAAACTTCCTGCCGAAGCCTATACCAACGGCGTGTTAAATGAGTTTGGGAAAAGCATTATTAAATCGGGAACGATAGAAAGTGGCGGAGATAGCTACACTCTACAATGGTTGTTTGACAATGGTTTTTTAAAGTAGGTTTATATGAACGAGCTAAAACCGAGCGAAAAACTTTTGAGAGATTTATCTTCTTTTGTTGTTAAAAATTTCAACAAAATGGATAGTAACATATTTTTAAACAACTTCCTTTCAAATCCTAAAATTTCTCAATATATAGAAGATGTTCAGGGAGCAAGGGATTTTGAAGCTCGTATTGGCGAAGCAATGCGTGACAATCCAGAACTTGTACCTGGAATAGTCGCATTGCATAATAAGCTATACGAAAAAGAACCTATAGAGTTATCTTCCTTGTTCAAAGATTCTTCCGGGAAATATAAGTTTGATTATAGGCCATTGAACGCTGAAGGAATGACGGAAAACGAACTTAATGAAGCTCGTAATGATATTTTGGAAGCGTTGAATCTTAAAGACGCTGAATCTGCATATTCTCAATATTACCCGTCAAGTGAAATTAGTGTTCTTAGCAAGTTGTCTGGAATACCTTACAATAAAGGAAATGGATATAAGAATGAAGCGTTGACAAAATTTCTTTTAGAAAATGAAGAAGATGATTTTGATTCAAGGCTTTTGAAAGAAAAAAGAATGCGTTCTCTAGGCTTCGTAAATCCAGAAGCCTACGACAGGTATGTTCGTGAGGTTCTAGGGCGTTCCAACGACATCTACGCATTCAAAAACGGCAATGGTGTAAGAAACTTTGCCATAGACCTTGTTGCTCCAAATGTGAACAAGTCACATTCTCTGGGCCATGACGCAAGCATAAGTGACGTTGGAGCCGATTTGGTTTCTGCTGGTGCTGGCGCTTTATTAGGTGGTGTGACTAAACTTCCATGGGTTACAAGAGCGGCTGCACAAGGATTCATAGACGCTGGTGCCGAAGTCTCTGCTAATGAAGCAAGAAAAGAACTAGCAAGAAAAGGACTTGAAAATGACAAAAGGGATAAAAGGATTTATTCCGCCGGTTCAGATTATATAGAAGGCGAGAATGAAAATGGAGTTGGCGTAAAAGGTGTTGTGAATGCTGGAACAAATGCACTTTACACTCTTTTGGGTCATTCCGTAGGCAAAAAGACAAAGCTAGGCAAGTGGATTGAAAAGAAACTGGATAGGAACAAAGCTTCTGAAAAGACTGCCGAACAGATTGCCGAAGAAAACAAGGCTGCCGTAACAAAGCATTTTACAGAAGATCGCATAGGGAAAGGCTCTGTAACAAGAGCTGTAAACAAGGAAATGAAATCTTCTACAGGTGCTTTTGGCAACGCCAAGAAAACTATAGACTCTGCAAAATCTTCCATCGGAGAAATTGACACGAAGTTAGCCGAACTCAACAAGCAGGGCGAAAGCCTCGCAATGGAGCGTTATAGACTTGCTCAAACTCACAGGACACCTGAAAACCAAAAGGCTATTCAAGGGAAAATTAATGAGCTTGACAAGAAGATGAACGCCATAGAAAGTGAAGCAGACAAGCTACGAGTAACGAGGGCAAATCATGTTAAATCGGTAGATACCACGGTATTGCCTGACACTCCTAATGCTGATGCGGTCCGTGAAAGAGTCCTTCAGCAGAAGATTGAAGAAGCCTTGAATGACCCCGAAAAGCTAAAGAAAATAATTCCAGAAGTCAAGGTTGACAAGAAAAAGCAATACCTTGTTGACTTCATAAACATAGCGTTGCCTATACTTGAAAACAGGGGGCTAAACCCGATAGACGCTTATGGAAATCTTATTAGCGGACAAAAAAAATAAACAAAAAGGCTCATTCAGAGCCTTTTTCTATTTACAGAAATCTGCGTTGTTTGTTCGCCTAATTTCTTTAATTCCGTCAGCTCCGTAGCAAACGCCTTTTGTTGAAAGTGTATTGTTGCCATTGTCAACTATGATCCCCTTGTATTTCAAAGTACCGTCATCACGATACAATTCTATAGTGTCATTATACATAAAAGAGTTTACATTCTGCTTGAATGTGTAGACAGGTTTTTTTGTGGTATCAAAATCATACGTGATGTTTGGTGAATATACAATTTCATATTCTATAACTTCTTCATTTTCTACACCAAATTCTAAACAAGGGTTCGTTTGATAATATGAAAAACCTTTTCCTTTAGTACATAATTCAAATTCAACTCTTTCACGATGGTTGTATTTATTATCTGAATAAAAACTATACCCAGTTTTTTCAATACAGCAAAGTCTATCAACATTTGTTTTTTTTATTTTCTCTCTATATGATTTCTTAGGCGTTATTGAAATTATTTTCCTGCACGGCTTGGCAGGATACATTATGGAAACTGGTATTCCCTGAATTATAGTGTCTCCATATTCCTTGTTCTTTAAAATTTGAAGGCAAGCGTTTTGGCCAACTTCTTTTCTAGTGCCGTCGCTATATGTCGGATAACTTTTTGTTCTTTGAACAATGCAATCGTAAATATTTTCTTCAAAATCATAGCAGAAACAAAATGCTATGGAAGCTGCAATGCCTATAAACATAAAGAATTTCTTCATACAACACCCGATGTTAATGTAGTTGCAT
>JAKSIF010000034.1 GCA_024398965.1 Fibrobacter sp.
GCAACCTCCGGCGTGACAGGCCGGTGCTCTAACCAAAATTGAGCTACCACCCCAGTGGTTTGTTTGGTCTTTCAACCGAACGACCCAAATATATAAAAGCATTTTATGATTGTCAAGTGTTTTTGACAAAAAAACATATAATATCTTGTTTTTTGTCGTCGACATCCTGTATTGAAGTTTACTGGTATCAAATTCAGGAATTGTTTTGGCCTGCAAACTTCAATAATCCAAATCCTTGCTATTTGTCCTCTTCTTTTTGAATATCCTCGAGCTTTTTCCACTGGCCGGAGGAACAAATATAGATCACATCATCGTATGTCTTTTTGGTGCCTTCCTTTTGTTCTGTGCATGTTCCAAACAGGGAGTTCATATTGGTGTTCCAGTAACGAGTTCCGTCACAGAAGTAGGTGGAATCCTTAAAGACTGCAGTTTTTCCTACGCTATCTGCATTGCAAAGGCCGACTGTGTACTCCACCAAGGATACTTGTTTCCATTTACTTTGTGTACAGATATAATAGGCTCGCCCATAAATTGTATTTTTGTATTGCGACATCAATTCTCTGTCAGGTGTACAGAACTTTCGGAGATCGCTTTCGTCACCTTGTGGTTTTCTCCACTCGCCATTATCGCACATTTCTTTTTCTTCTTTATAAATGGTGTACTGTAACTTTTCGGTACAGGGACCATAAAACTGCTCTGCATTGGTCTCTATCCATTTCTTGTTTTCACAGACATAGAGTCTGTCTTTTGTAATGTCGCCTTCATTGGCTAGGGAGCAAATGCCATAGTAGTCTTCCAACGTAGAGGCTAAATCCCATTGGGAGTTTCTACAGACATAAAGCTTCGTTTTCCATCTTCCCGTTTCCAGTTCATTATTTGCAGTACATTCTCCCAGAACCTCATCCTTCGTGGTTGTTTTCCAGGTGTAGTCTTTGCAAATGAAATTGGTGGTACTGTCGATAACTTCGCCGAAACGAGCCTTGGAGCATAAACCGTAGCGTTCTTCCAGCAGGGTCATTCTCTCCCAAATTTGGTTTTTGCAGACATATTTTTCTTTTCCTATGGGTTTGACATCCATGATATTGTCTTCATTGCACGTTCCAAGCTTGTCTGCTTCAGTCGCCTTGACCCAACTATGATACTTGCAGACGTAGGTGTCTGTGGATGTTTGCAATTCTCCGAAGCGCTCCCTTGTGCATAGGCCAAAGGTGGAATCCTGTAGCGTCAGACCATGCCAGCTAGAGTCCATGCAAACATACTGTCTTGTTCCGAAGTTCCTGATTTCAGTGGATTCATATAGCTTACAAGCACCTAAGTACTCGCTAGGTGATAAATCGATCCATTGAATTCCATTGCAGTATCTTGGATATTTGCCTTCATGGGTCAAAGTATCGCCATTGATTGATGCAGTGCAATACTTCGTACTCAAATCACCGGAACTAGCGGGGGTGTACCGTTCACCCCTACAGATATGAAGGGTTTTAGCATCTTTGGAAATGGCTTCTCTACCTTCGGTTTCGTAACTGCATGGCCATGATTTCAAATTGTATTCACGATACCATTTGGAATTGGTATAGCACAGGTAGGCTTCTTCCTCGTCAATCTGGAATCGATCTGCAAATTTGCAGTCGTCTGGCAAGTCTTTCGTCGTTGCAATTTGCTGTGAGGCCTGCAAGCAACGAACGGAGTAATACAGGTCTGGATTATATCCTTCATAGATTTGAGCGTTAGGCTTATCGTAAGAGAATACGACATAGCCTGCGCTATCTGCTGCCAGGAAATAGGCTTTTTTGAAAACATCGCTGCAGCTGTCGGATGTGCAGACTCCGCTGGGCAGTATTGAGAATCCTAGGTCGTTGGTTCCTTCCAGGGAACCGCCTTCATATGACTCCCATAGGCCTTTGGAACGTAGATGGGTGGTCTTGCCAGCCTTGTCTAGAAGACTTTGCCACTGTTCCATGGTGGGGATGGAGAAGCCTTCGGGGCAGTTCGGTGTAGGGTCATTGTATAGACGTCCGAAGTCACTGCAGTAATCCGTATCGCCGTTGTAGCACTTGGAATGTACGGATTTGCTACGAAGGTTTTCTGCCAGCCATATGTAAGAACCAATCTGTACAGTTTTGTAAATGTAGTCTGCATCCCTATCATAAATGGAATCGAGGGAGACTGTGGTGCCAAAGACTTCGTTGTAGTCAAGTTTAATGGAGCTAGAGGAATTGAGGCTACCGTTGTCTGCAGAACTGGAGGGATTCTTTGAATCCGAAGAATTCCCTGATTCCGTGGAAGAATCCTTGGAGTCGGATGAATTCTTGCTGTCAACATCCTTGATGGAGCTGGAGCTGCCAGACTCCAAGTTTGAGTCGTGGGAGACAAAGTTGTCGCTACCATCATCTCCGCAGGCCACAAAGAACAAACTTGCTAAAAATAAACTCCAAATGCGCTTAGCCATGTAAACCTCCTATTCCTTACGGCAAATTATAATAAAAAACGGCCCTGCTTTTTCAATTATGAGTTATGAATTACTAATTACGAGGTAGTCTCATAAAAAAGACGAGAGCCAAGATTTCTCTTGACTCTCATCTAATGCTTCGTCGGGTCTGGATCCTTCGACTTCGAGGCTTGCGCCTCTTCGCTCAGGATGACGACGTTAACCGATTACAGGCTTTAATCAGCAGCATCCTGGCAATTCTGTTAAAACGACGCCTTGCTTACTGTTGTTTTGCTAGAAATTCGGACGGTTGTATTGCAGGAACAGACGAGTTCTTGAAATCGTCGATGTTTCTGGTCACGATGTAGTCTAGTCCGCTTTTGGTGGCGCACTGGATTTGCAAGCCATCCTCAAGGTCATCCGTATTCGGATTTTGGACTACTGCTATAAAATCATTGGCTTTTTCAGGAATCACTGTAAAGAATTGGCAGAACATTTCAATCAGTTTTAATCTCTGAATAACGGATAGGTCTTTTCGGAGAATGTAGTAGATGTCGCAGAGCGAGTGTGCCGAAACGAAGCCTTGGTGTTTTTGTTTAATGCAACTCGCTATGATTTCCTTGGAAATGGCGGAAAACGGCTCTCTGCGTTGTACCATGTCGAGAATGACATTCGAATCAATGAGCAGGTTCATTCAACATCCCTGCTTGCTTCGCGTTCTTTCTTGAAATCAATATCGCGGTCGACGGATCCTGCGATTTCATCAAGCATGTCTAAGCCGACCGAAACATTTCTCTCAGCTTTTCGTTCTTCTAGAATATTGTCCAGTTTTTGACGAAGGACAATAATCTGAAACAGGGGGAGCTTTTCCACCTGGGTTTCAAGGTCTGCAAATGCCGCGTTTGTCATGTTGGCCTCCGTTTTACACCAATATACATTTTTCTATCCGTTTGAACAACCTTGTCGTGGCGGGGTTGAAACGATGTATTGCTAATTACGAGAAGGTCTCATAAATCATAATTCGTACTTCATAATTGTCTTTTTATTCCTGAAAAAAAGACGAGAGCCAAGATTTCTCTTGACTCTCATCTTTATTACTTCAGGTCTGGATCCTTCGCGACCATCGGTCGCTCAGGATGACGACGTTAACCGATTACAGGCTGATGAGACCTTCAGTGTCCTGGGACATTGCGGTGTAGAATGCAAAGCGTGCATCCACTTCCTTCTGGAGGTCGTCGGCCAGCTTCTTAGCAACTTCCGGGTTGTTACGGGTGAGCTGCTTGTAGCGGTTTTCGGTGTAGATGTATTCTGCAACCGGGATAGTCGGGGCCTTGGAGTCGAGAACAAGGGGAGCCTTGCCTTCGGCGGCGAGAGCCGGGTTGTAGCGGAGCAGAGTCCAGTAACCGGAATCCACAGCCATCTTCTGGTGTTCCAGCTGGCTGTTGAGATCGAAGCCGTGGTTGATGCAGGGGCAGTAGCAGATGATCAGAGACGGACCATTGTGAGCTTCTGCTTCCTGAAGAACCTTCAGAGCCTGAGCGTCGTTTGCGCCGATGGCGATACGGCCAACGTACACATTCTTGTAGCTCATGGCGATAAGACCGAGGTCCTTCTTGCCAGCGCGCTTACCAGCGGCTGCGAAGAGGGCGACGGCGCCACGGTTGGTGGACTTGGAAGCCTGTCCACCAGTGTTGGAGTAAACTTCAGTGTCAAGGACGCAGATGTTCACATTTTCACCGGTTGCCATGACGTGGTCGAGACCACCGTAACCGATGTCGTATGCCCAACCGTCACCACCGAAGATCCATACGGACTTCTTGACCAGGTAGTCGGCGAATTCGTCGCGGAGGCTTACGGAAGCTTCGTCGGTTGCACCAGCGAGAGCAGCCTTCAGTTCAGCAACGTTAGCGCGCTGAGCCTGGATGCCGGCTTCGTCGGACTGATCCTGAGAAGTGAGCTTAGCCTTGAGTTCGGCAGGAACGTTCACAGCTTCGAGGAGGCTTACAGCCTGGTTTGCATGCTTGGTGATTGCAAGACGCATACCGAGACCGAATTCAGCGTTGTCTTCGAACAAGCTGTTAGCCCAAGCCGGACCGCGGCCTTCCTTGTTCTTTGCCCACGGAGTAGTGGGGAGGTTACCACCGTAGATGGAAGAGCAACCAGTTGCGTTTGCTACAACCATGCGGTCGCCGAAGAGCTGAGAAACGAGACGGACGTAAGCGGTTTCGCCACAGCCTGCGCAGGAGCCGGAGAATTCGAACAGAGGTTCGAGGAGCATAGCCTGCTTGACAAGGTTCTTGTTAACCTTGGTGCGGTCAAATTCGGGGAGGTCAACGAAGAAGTCCCAGCACTTGCCTTCCTGAACCTTGATGGGTTCCTGCGGCACCATGTTGATAGCCTTCGCGCCTTCGACCTTCTTGTCCTTACCGATATTTTCTATTTGGGCGTTCCCCACACTATCGTGTGGGTCGGGCTATATTTTAGGGGCAATTCGTGGCACTACGCACCCCGACTCGCCTCCTAAAACGGAGCCTCGCTACGCGAGTCTCCGCCCCAAGGGGTCACTATCCCTAACGCGATTTATCAGCCGTTCGATTGTTGCTGTGGATTCAAATTATCCAATAGAACCTGCGTTCCCCGGCTTTCAGCCTCAGCATTTTGGAACACTTCGCTCAATTTTTTGAGATTTTGTAGAGTCTTTCGGTCCGATTTTAACTTCATGATGGCGTCAATCAGGACTTTCGGGCTGATTTTTTCAATGGGAACTGTATTGTTTATCCCATATTTGCGAAGGCGCAAGGCGTTATCTATCTGGTCTTTGCCCAAGGGGAGAATCAAGAATTTCTTGTTGTTGTAGACGCATTCCTTGATTGTCGCAAGGCCACCGTGAATCAAGGCGAATTCCAAATTCGGGGCAGAAAGGATTGCTCGTTGCGGAACCCAACTGGCAAATGTAATGTTAGGCAATGTCTTGAACTCGTCCCATTCATAATCATCATAAAGTTTGGAACCAACGCCCAGAACCAAATGATATCCGCTTAATTCTGCAGATTTCATTGCATTACACATGCAATGGAAAAGGTGACGGGCCTTGCCTTCGTAGTCAAGAACCTGTGAACCTGCGGTAACAAAAATCAGCTTTTTGTACACTTCTCCTTCTACCGGATTTTCCGGCTGTAACAAGGCGTTATCCCACCCTTTTACATTCGAAGAAACCAAGTCCCTATCCAAGATGCAGGGTTCCACATAGTTGACTTTGTCACCCGGATTGTAATGGGAATATTCGTAATCATGCGGACAGGGAATCAGTTCCTCGAAATGTTCCAAGTCCTCTACAAATTTTTCCATTTTCACATCGGAATCTTGCAACAAATCAACGGATTTACCTCCTGCAGCGGTTTTCAATTCCTGATAACGGCACAAGTTCACCAGTTTAAAATATTCTGTCGGCGAGAATGCCATCAAATTCTGGAGAGCGCGCATGGCAGGGTCTTCACTTGGGTGCCGCAAATAGGTTGTCGAAATAACAACTTTCACCCCGTAAATCTTATGGATAAGCAAACTTTCCAGTGAAGTAAAATAACCCGAAACAAGTAAGTCAGGATTGACAGAGGTCATCGTATTACGAAAACTTTGGGCATCTTCATACAGATCCTTATTTAGCTTATCCTTGTAATTTACCAAATCAGCACCAAGTGCGCTATAGGCAATAGCCCATACATGATCCGGACGCCAACGTTCGTTGGGACTCGTGTGGGATTCGGTTGTGTAGCCTAGGGGGTAAATGTTTTGGAAAATCGGTGCGAACGGAAATTTCCCCGAAGTCGCACCTTCGTCACGATACGCATTAACGATCCCTTCGCAATCACGAATTCCCATATATTCTACGGAATGTCCCAACTTGGACAAGTCTTCCGCCCACTTGAGCGTAGGCAGCCAGTGTCCCTGTTCCTTGTAAACATCAGGCCAAAAAAGAATGGTCTTGGGCATAATTTTACTCCTTAATTAATCTTTTATGCAACGCACTGTTAATGCAGACCCACTATCTTTTGTTACAGATTGGATTAATACCTCATCCTTCCTCGTTTGGCTATAATTGAAAACCGCAGCTTTTGCCGAATATTGATCATTATCTAAAGCTATCCAAAAAGAAAGTTTATTGTCCTTATAGTAATGTTTCCTATCTACCACATACCCAGCAGCTAAAGCAGAAAAACCATATGCATCATCACCAGGCCAAACGGCCCATCCATCAAAGCCTTTTAACAAATTTCCGGCATTCTCTATTCCTACAAAAGTAATTAGGCTTTTCCATTCACTTTGATTTGGAACATGCCATCCATTAGGACAAACTCCTTTAACGGTGCGATTAGCTAATTCGCATTTTATTTTATAACCACATTTTATTGATTTCTTCTCATATAAATAAACAGAGTCTATTACAGCAGACCATGTGTAGTAACGGCCGTATTTAGAGCAGGAATCTGAATCCATCGGACAATAACTTCTAATCGAAGAATTAGCGATATCCGTTATTTCAAAATTCAAACTTTGTGCCATCCATTCTTGTTCGCTAATTTTTATGGTCTTATAGGTTTTTCCATCACGGTCATCATACAATGTTCCGTACACGCAATTATCTTCCGTTTTTGTTTTGCAAATTCCTGATATAGATGTCTCTGAACTATCCACGATATCGCTAGAAGAACTACTTTCCGATGACGAAGAATCTGCTGGTTTTACGCTTGACGAGCTTTCTTTTGTCGAGGATGACGATTCAGCCGGCTTTGCGCTTGACGAACTCTCCTTTGTCGAGGATGACGATTCCCCCGGCATTACGCTTGACGAATTCTCCTTTGTCGAGGATGACGATTCAGCCGGCTTTGCGCTTGACGAACTCTCCTTTGTCGAGGATGACGATTCCCCCGGCATTACGCTTGACGAACTCTCCTTTGTCGAGGATGACGATTCAGCCGGCTTTGCGCTTGATGAACTCTCCTTTGTCAAGGAAGATGACGATTCCCCCGGCTTTGCGCTTGACGAACTCTCCTTTGTCGAAGAAGATGACAATTCCCCCGGCTTTACGCTAAATGAGCTTTCCTTCGCCGAAGACGACGATTCTCTCGGTTTTACGCTGGATGAGGATTCCTTTAGTAAGGATGATGACATGCTTATTTCTATCTCTGGCTCAAAGGGATTTCTACTTGTTTTTTCATCACCACATGACATTAGAAATACAATGAAAATAAACACAAAAGATATTTTTTTCATAAAGTCCCCAATCCATTGCGTGCTGTATAACTAACATAAACAATCACATCCATCACTGATTTTGGATCAAATTTTTCCGGTGCCGAAATAGTTAAATTCCAATGCGATTCTATACCAGCGCCTTCAAATGGTGTAAATTTATCTCTTTTAAAACTAAATTCGTATTTACCACATATAGAGTTCGCAGTGCTGGTTGCAAATGTTTGCACCCCTATTCGATTCTCAATCCTGTCATTCGATGTGTAGAGAACGTTCCTATCCATACTTAGTTCTGCACTCAACCTTTCGTTGCTGCTACTAAATATTTGAATTCTTACATCTCGAATTCTTCCAAAATAATGCGGCTGTAAAAAATCATCAAAGAACATTTCTTTAGATAAACTAAATTCTTTAGTAAAGAAGACCCTTTTACTGTTTTCAACCGTTTCCCAATTCTCGGCATCATTCAACTCATCTAAAAACGTGACGTCTTTATTTTCATTATCAATTATTTTTGTCCCAACAACAATTTCACTCAAGCTCACCGGCCTTGTTATCTCCAGCTCATTCTTGTCATTCTCAAGATAAGCGACTTCCATTGCATGCAAGTCGGCGAGCAACTTTTCGCCAGCGAGCAATCCGCTATGCAGGCCGTCCCAATAGACGCCACAACCCTTGATAAAGGTCTTTGCGGTCTTGGGATTTTCATCGGTATCGCCGATTTCGAAATGGTAGCATTTTTCCGCCTTGCGGGCAACCTTCGCGGCCAACTGGAACAGCGTTTTGTATACACTTCCGGTCTCTTTCTTGAGCCATGTGTAAAGGTCTTTATTGGTGTACTTTTCGGACAAATGTTCGTACATTTCGTCCTTGAGCTCGATTTCGCGCTCGTAGTTCTCGAGCTGCTTCCTGGCGTAGTCGATCTTGATCTCGGCAGTGGTCTTTTTCTTCTGCACGTTCTTGATCTGGTTCGCCTTGGCAGTCTTCTGCATCTCCCAGGACTGCTCGGTACGGGCCTGTTCCCCAAGGACCTTCTTGAGCGCCGCTCCCACCTGCTTCTGGGCGAACTGGGAGGCGTAGCCCTCGGCCACGCTCACCAGGTTCTCGGCGATTTTCGTGCCGCCCAGGGATATCGAATCGAAGGACGGGCCGCCCAGGCCGTTCATGATGGCGCCGATTCCCAAGTCCGGGATCTTGTAGGCGACGGAAGCCGCCTTCTTCATGTTCTCGACAGTCTCCTGCACCTTCTTGACCTTTTCCATGGCCTTTTCGTACTGGGTTTCCTGTTCGGACTTCTTGAAGAAGGTGTTCTGCTGCTCCTGTTCCGCCAGGAGGTTCTCCTCTTCCGTCTCGACCGCCTCCAGCTCCTTCTCGAGCTCGTTGATGTCGAGTTCCGTGAGGGTCTTCTGCAACGTGAGCGCGGTCTTCTCGTGCGTCACGCGGAGCAGCGCGAGCGTTTCGGCATCGAATTTCTCGATGGCGTCCATCAGTTCCTGCCCAACGCGCTGCACGTCGCGCACAATCTCTATCGCCTTGGCGACCATCACCTTGAAGCGGTAGTACGGCAACGCAGACGAGGCGTCGGCGAGGGCGTCGCTGATAGAAACTCCGTTCGCTCTAGCCTTCACAAGCATGGCCGGGTCTATCGGCGGAGCAAATAGGGCGAGCGTCCTCTTGACCCCCTCGATGTTGAGGCTGTTGCGGATCTTGTAGAGCCTGTCGGCCACGGTATCCCAGTAGCCCATCAATGTCTCGTTGCGCGGCACGTTGAAGTAGAACATCATGCCCGTGGTGTGGGCCAACTGCATGGTCTTGCCGGGCAGCAGCCTCTGCGGGGTTTCCTTCTCGCGGCAATGGCCGGAAAGAATCGTATCCTCGTAGGTGACGAACGCGTTGTTCAACACGCCGTTCCCGTATTTAAGTAATTCGCTGACACTATACGCAGTGGTATTCTTGGGGCCGGGAACTTCGGCGCTCTTCGGTCCGAGGATCTCGGCGGCAAGGATATACATCTGTATGGCGAGGTTTACCGACTCGGTGGTGTCCTGGAATAGGATGACATAACCAAACTTTTGTTTAGTTTGATTTGGGGAAACAGGACAATTTATAATCTGATTGGGCTCCATAGTTTAATCCTTTATGCAACGAACAGAAATTGCATAGTTCGGACCAACATACCCAAGATCTCTAATTGAATCTTCGGCATCATTTAAATCATACGAAACAAGAAAAGTTTTTTTTGCAACAGGTTCCATACTCATCATTCTCCGAATCTAATCTTTAATGCAGCGTACAGGCAACGCTTCAACGGCGGATTTTCGCTCAGATTGGAACATAACGACATCTTTTCTGACTGAACTATAATTAAACTGAGCGCATTGCGCAGAATAATTATCATGATCCGTTGCTGTCCACAAATAACTCTTATTGCCACGGTTGGAAAATGCAGCATTGTGAACAACTCCTGACGGAAGAACAGAAAAGCCATATGAGTCAATTCCTGGCCAATTCTCCCAATCAGAGAAACTCTTTAAAACATCACCAGCATTAGAAACGCCAACAAAGTCTACCAATTTTTCCCATTCTTTTTGATTGGGAAGATGCCAACCATTGGGACACACACCCTTTATTTTTACGGTATCGGATGGGGAACATTTTTTTCCTGCTCCACATTGTATGGAATACTGTGTATATAACGAAATAGAATCTATGGCGGCAGTCCATGTGTAATAACGCCCATATTTTATTACGCAAGAATCAGCACTTCCTTTGTAGCATGTAGACCAAATAGATGTATTGGAAATTATTGAAACTTCATAATTGAGATTTTCCGCCATCCATTCCTGTTCGCCAATTTTTACTGTTTTATAAGTTTTTCCATCACGGTCATCATATACCGTTCCGTATATGCAATTGTCTTCCGTTTTTGTCTTGCAAATTCCTGCTGTTGAGGCTCCTGAGCTATCCGCTATATCGCTAGAAGAACTTCTTTCCGATGACGAAGAATCTGCTGGTTTTACGCTTGACGAGCTCTCCTTCGTTGAAGATGACGATTCATCAGGCTTGACGCTGGACGAGCTCTCTTTTATTGAAGATGACGATTCATCAGGCTTAACGCTGGACGAACTCACCTTTGTCGAGGATGATGACACATCCGGCTTGACGCTGGACGAACTCACCTTTGTCGAGGATGATGACGCATCCGGTTTTGCGCTTGACGAACTTTCTTTCGTCGAAGACGACGATTCTCCCAACTTCGTACTGGAAGAACTCTTCTTCATCGAGGATGATGACACATCCGGCTTGACGCTGGACGAACTTTCTTTCGTCGAAGACGACGATTCTTTCGGTTTTACGCTGGATGAGGACTCCTTTAGGAAGGACGAAGACATGCTTATTTCTATTTCTGGTCCAATAGGATTTTTGTTCGATTTTTCATCACCACATGAAATCAGAAATACCACACAAATAAACGCAATCAACATTTTTTTCATAATGTATCCTATCCATTTCTTGCTGTATAACTGATGTAAATAACAACATCAGTTATTGACTCTGGATTAAAATTCTTATGAGCGGAAATCATTAAATTCCAATGTGAATCGATGCCGGCCCCTTCAAAAGGAGTAAATTTATCTTTGCTAAAGTCAAAATTATATTTCCCACATACAGAATTAGCTGTACTTGTTGCATATGTTTGAACACCTATGCGATTTTCTATATCATTGTTTGGTGTATGGAGAATATTCTTATCCATGCTTAATTCAGCACTTAACCTATATTCACCACCTCCAATAATTTCTAATCGAACATCTCGTATTCTTCCAAAGGTGTGTGGCAAGCGGAACTCCTTAAAGAAAACATCTTCTATTAAGTCGAAAGACGTGGAATAAAACTTTCTGTTCCGATCATCGTCACTACTCCAATTAGTTGAAGTTCTTAGTTGATCCAAAATAGTAATGTCTACATTATTTCCATCGACTTGTTTAGTTCCTACAACAATTTCACTCAAACTCACGGGTCTCGTTATTTCCAGCTCGTTCCTGTCATTCTCGAGATATGCCACTTCCATTGCATGCAAATCGGCAAGCAACTTCTCGCCAGCGAGCAATCCGCTGTGCAGGCCGTCCCAGTAGCTGCCACAGCCCTTGATGAAGGTCTTCGCGGTCTTCGGATTTTCGTCTGTGTCGCCGATTTCGAAATGGTAGCACTTTTCCGCCTTGCGGGCCACCTTGGCGGCCAACTGGAAGAGCGTTTTGTACACTTTTCCGGTCTCTTTCTTGAGCCATGTGTACAAATCCTTGTTCGTGTACTTCTCCGAAAGGTGCTCGTACATCTCGTCCTTGAGCTCGATTTCGCGCTCGTAGTTCTCGAGCTGCTTCCTGGCGTAGTCGATCTTGATCTCGGCAGTGGTCTTTTTCTTCTGCACGTTCTTGATCTGGTTCGCCTTGGCAGTCTTCTGCATCTCCCAGGACTGCTCGGTACGGGCCTGTTCCCCAAGGACCTTCTTGAGCGCCGCTCCCACCTGCTTCTGGGCGAACTGGGAGGCGTAGCCCTCGGCCACGCTCACCAGGTTCTCGGCGATTTTCGTGCCGCCCAGGGATATCGAATCGAAGGACGGGCCGCCCAGGCCGTTCATGATGGCGCCGATTCCCAAGTCCGGGATCTTGTAGGCGACGGAAGCCGCCTTCTTCATGTTCTCGACAGTCTCCTGCACCTTCTTGACCTTTTCCATGGCCTTTTCGTACTGGGTTTCCTGTTCGGACTTCTTGAAGAAGGTGTTCTGCTGCTCCTGTTCCGCCAGGAGGTTCTCCTCTTCCGTCTCGACCGCCTCCAGCTCCTTCTCGAGCTCGTTGATGTCGAGTTCCGTGAGGGTCTTCTGCAACGTGAGCGCGGTCTTCTCGTGCGTCACGCGGAGCAGCGCGAGCGTTTCGGCATCGAATTTCTCGATGGCGTCCATCAGTTCCTGCCCAACGCGCTGCACGTCGCGCACAATCTCTATCGCCTTGGCGACCATCACCTTGAAGCGGTAGTACGGCAACGCAGACGAGGCGTCGGCGAGGGCGTCGCTGATAGAAACTCCGTTCGCTCTAGCCTTCACAAGCATGGCCGGGTCTATCGGCGGAGCAAATAGGGCGAGCGTCCTCTTGACCCCCTCGATGTTGAGGCTGTTGCGGATCTTGTAGAGCCTGTCGGCCACGGTATCCCAGTAGCCCATCAATGTCTCGTTGCGCGGCACGTTGAAGTAGAACATCATGCCCGTGGTGTGGGCCAACTGCATGGTCTTGCCGGGCAGCAGCCTCTGCGGGGTTTCCTTCTCGCGGCAATGGCCGGAAAGAATCGTATCCTCGTAGGTGACGAACGCGTTGTTCAACACGCCGTTCCCGTATTTAAGTAATTCGCTGACACTATACGCAGTGGTATTCTTGGGGCCGGGAACTTCGGCGCTCTTCGGTCCGAGGATCTCGGCGGCAAGGATATACATCTGTATGGCGAGGTTTACCGACTCGGTGGTGTCTTGCGTGAACAGCTGGTCGCCCCAGCCGATAAGCGCATCGAGATATTTCATCACCACGTACTTCTGGTAGGCCACGGGCCTATATCGGGCAATCATCTGCGGATCAAACGGGTCATTTTTCCACCGGTCAATCAACAACTGCAAAGACTGGTAATCCGGCAGCGCATCGTGGGGCGACGGCATCGACAATTCCGTGAGAATCGAACGGTCCGCGTCCAGGTTCGCGAAGAACGGCAGGAACTTCCAGTACTTGGCCCCCTTCGGGAGATCGCGCACAAAGCGTTTTGTCATCTCGTAGTTGGAAAGGCCTATACGCGGGTCAAATACAAGCTGCAACCATTCAAGCGCTGCTGCATAGTTCTGCTCCGCGAGCATCTTATCTGCCAATAGCATCGGCACAAAGAAGAACAGTTCCCAGTTGTAGATGGACGAAGCAGTACCCCAACTGAAATCCACCATCTCCGCCGGGAAGGGTTCCGCCACGGCCGGGCCCGGCAGGTAGTTATGTTCGAACAATGTCTGCGACAAGTCCCAGGCCTGCCAATCGCCCGCCGTGTAGTAACCAAGGTAGACGCTGAAGTAATAATTGTAGTAGGAATACGAGTAGTAGTAGCTGTCCGATACGGGCAAAGCCTCGGTTTCGCGAGTATAGAGGTTCTTGACACCGCCATTCTTGAAAATTCTGCGGAATTCGACCGCCTGCGGGTTGGAAATCATTTCGACATGGTAGTTAGGAACGCTGTTCGCACCCATACCGCCGTCGCCGGAAACGGTGCGGACGAGGTAAGTCCCCTGAGAGTCCATGAAGAAGAAAGGCCTGTCCGCATGATAGATGAAAGCCATGTTTACTGAAAGCAGCTTGTAAGTGATATCTCGCGTATTGGCAAAGATGACCGTACCGTCGAGCAGAACAAGTTCTCCGACATTGTAATTATGGAACATGTTTCCGACAAGGCGGCAATGGGCCGGACAATGATTTTCTAACGGTTGACCCATATCCGGCGTATACATTTTCGGTCTTGATTCGGCTGAATCCTGTCCGCTAGTCGACAGGAAAAATGTTCCTATATCGACAATCCTTTGTCCTGCCAAATATTCGCGAGTGCGTTCCGTTTTCAATACATAGGTGGTTGCAGTAGATGCATCAGGAATGCTGTTAGCAATAGCAACAGGATATGTATTCCATACATCTTTAAAATTCGAGAATGTTCGCCATACCAACAAAGTCAACGAATCGGCATTGCTCGAAATATCTGCCAAGAAGTATCGGTTGGCTAAAATCTCGTTTTCGCCCAGAATAAAATCAAGCTGGTTTTCGGACACGTCGTAAATAGCCTGTTTTCCGACTTTGACTCCGGTCCATTTCGTGCCGGTATAACTTACCCATTTAAGCCTGATTTCGGCAAAATATTCCACAGAGACTGTCGCCTGATTTGTACCGGAATCTCCGGTTTTCTTCTGTCTCTCTCCCTGCACCACCTGTAGCCACAGAATGTACAGGTGCCCGCCAAAAATTGCCGGCTGGATAGAAGCCCCATCGATTTCAACAGGGACTTCTTCCCACGGGCTCCAGTATCCGCCATAAAGCGGAGTCGCCTCGTATGTGCGGTAATAGTAGGCATGGGGCTCTCCGCGGGTACAGCCGATTATATGCAGCGTGTAGATTGTTCCGGCGTGCACACCGCCATTCTGCATGCATGCGCCCACAATGTCAATCTCGGATGTGTCGGTGACCTTTTTCAGGTAGTCGCCGAGGGCTTCGGTCAAGGCTTCCTGATCATTGCCTATTTCGGCCAGGCGGTCTTCAAGATCCTTGAAGAATGGAGTCTTGTCTTCGCGCAAGTCCCCGTCTATCCAGTTTTCAGGGTAAAGGAACACCTTGCGGTTTGCTACCCACACCTGGTAATTCTTCATCCATTCCCACTGCTCTTTTTGCGTATCGTTCAGCGTGTAATCACCTTCAATGCCCATCAATGCACGTTGCACGTAGAGCTGGATGCACGACACCGCCTGGACGGTACGGGAAATGGCCATGTCCGGTTCCATCTTCACGTCGAACAGGTAATAGGAATAAATGTCGTTCTCGTCGACAAAGGCGACTGGATAATAATCGCTTGTAGCCGGATTTTGAGACTCGTGGCATACAACCGCAGCAAGCGCATTCCGCTTTGACTGACGGACCTTGTCGTGTACTCCCTGGATGAACTTGTTCCATTCTGAATTGGTACGGACCAGTTTCAGGTTTTCTTCTAGCTTGTCGACATAGCCGGAATATTCACCTGATGCAACCATCTGAAGGATATTTCTCAAGTCAGCCGGCAGAGAGTTTGTTTTCCTGTAGAGATAAAGCAAGTCTGCAAACTTGCACCATGCCGAGGGATATTTTACAGAATCAACGCCTGCTTCTTCGCAGAGTTTGTTGAAAACGACTTCTGAAGTTTGGATTTCTTTACTATCGCCAACCAAGTATGCCAACTCACCGTACTTGTAGACTTCTCCCATAATCTGCGATGAAGCTGCAAAGGCATAAAGAACATTTTTGAACAAATCGTATGCTGATTCCGATTCTACAGATTCTTCACCTTGTTGTTCCGGCACATTTTCGGATGGAATGAGATTGATCCAATCCCATGTGAATCCGAGTTCTACGGTCTGTGTATATTGGTAAAGAGCAGCGCAGCGAACTACGCGGTTGCAAAGTTCCGCTAAAGATTGGGCATTAGTTTCGGTCAGCTTCTTGTTTTCGGACGATTCGGTCTCTTCTGCCAAACCAATCCATTCCACGAAGTCACAAACACCATTAGATTCCAGCTTCTTCAACAGCTCCGCAATGACATCTGCTGTCATGGAGAACTTTTCTGCAAGGAAGGTCAAGGTACGTTCGGCAACAAGCTCTTCGCGAAGTTTTTCGTACATCGCTTCAGCGTTTTCCAAATCATCCTTCCACGTATCAGAAGGTTCTGAAACATATCGGAATAGTTCGCACAAACAGGTTTCGCTGTAATCTCCATTGTACGATGGGAAGCCATTTCTCCATTCGTTGAATATTTCTTCAGCATCTTCTCTACCCAATGTTTTCAATAGGCCGAGAATTGCCGTATCATAATCATATTCAACAGTTGCTGCCGGTGTTGCATTGCTATCACCCGATGCAACAGTTGATGTACCTGTTGAATTCTGAGAACCATTCGCACCTGCGGACGGAGAATTGCCTGTGGTTGTAACAGGCGGCAACTTTTCCTTTTCCTGAGCCACACATTCTTTCAGTGATTCCTGTACGGCAGAATTTAGCTCGCAAGCAAAAGCGAAAGCCTCGTCGGCATTCATCAATTCCGGTTCAAAAATTGACTTCAAGTCATTTACCGAGAGCGAGGAATTGCGCAAGATTTCCAGCTCGTCAATAGCCTTGTTACATAGTTCTCGACTTCCGAATTCAACTGGGAAGCCAATACGACCCAAGAAGAGGAAATCTTCCACAGAAAGGCTGTTCTTGGTAATCCACACATTGTACACGTAGAGAATTTTTAGGTTTTCCTCTAAAATTTCATATAGGTCACTAATATGGGGTGGCACGGAGTCTTCTCTGGTTATACCAAAATTCTGCAAGATGAGTATAGCATCTTGCGGGTCTATGCCAAGGCAGACTTTGGCTGCGACAGCTATCTGATAACAGAGCGTGTTGAGATTACTGTTGTCGATAGTCTCCTGCGCGGAGGAGCCCGTGGAATATTCAGAGAACAGAGAATCTATCGGGAAAATCTTTTCCAGTTCCTTATGAGTCAAGGAAGATTTTCCCAAAAGAAGTGCGGACTCAAGGTCCGTCAAGTCAAGCCGAGTCTTTAATTCTTGGATTGCCGCCAGTTCGGGAACGCTGCATTCCCATGTCCTTGCGATTTCTTCGATGCTCCAGCCCAATGCGGCACGGCGACGAACGAAAACGGAAAGCTTGAAGAAGAAATCTTTTTTATTGCTGTCTTCTTCATCGTCATTTATAAAACTGATGGTATATCCATTGACATCCGCCAACTGGTATAATACAGAATCCGCATTTACGACAACCTTGGGTTCGGCCAAGTCGGATTCAGCAAATACGGACGAATGGAATATTTCTACAAATTCTTCGTATGTCAGCTGTGCGCGGTCAAGAACAAAGGCAAGATAGCCAAGGACATTGAACCATTTCCCTTCATCGTCATTGGCCGTTTTATTCTCATTTTCTTTTACACGCCTAGATTTGTCCGGGAAGAAAATATTTTCGTTGCCGTTTTTGTCCAAGCCCCAAAGTTCCCACACATCTTTCGAATATGTACTTGCGTCGTTAGAAAGGTATTCCGGGGCATAGCCGTTCAACAGGATGGATATGTTTTCATCCAAGTCATCGTGAAGCTTTCTCGACAAGGACACGAAATTCAGGGAAAGGTTTTCAAGAATGCCCGAAGCACGTTCCCGGTCAAAGTTCTTTAGCAGGAGCATCGGATAGCACCTGTTTTCAAGAACCGCCATGGCGGCTTGCTCTATCTCTTCGCCGGTCAATTCCTCCGCCGCAGAATTTGAGTCGTCATCTTTTTTCTCTATTTCCGCCCATGGACACGGGTTGGCCCTCAAATCTTCCACGGTGGCGTCATCCGGAGTTTGGTTGCAGAAAGGAATGACGGTATTGTACCGCAAACTCTTCTTGGAAACAAGGCTTTCCAAAAGTTCAATAGCCAAATCAATTGTCGGGAGCGAGACCTCGGCGTTTGCCTTGGTCATGTTCAATTTTAGCACATCTGGGCGGCGCCAGATAAACCGATTGTACGCATGTCCTTGTTTCAGGAATTCAAGTAAATCCAACAGGTAAGCCGAAGCGCTCAATATGGACTGGTTCTGTGTTCCCGGATTACGGTTCAGATACTTGAACAAAGTTTTCCAGTTGGCAAAGTCCTTGTTCTGTAATCGTTGCTTGGCAACATTGCTGGAATTCGGAGTTTGATTTTGTGTCTCGTCACCGGCATCAGAGGAGTCTTCGCTGCCGACTGGTTCCCCCTCTGCATCTTGATCAGTATCTTCAGTACTTTTCTGGAAACCGCGAGGAATCGACAGGATGCTGTCGCCGGATTCATTCAGGCTGCCGTGATAGCGTTCAATATCGAGCGTCGCACTTGCAACAAAATTCTTGGCAAGGCGGTGGATGTTGGTCGCCAATTCTTTATCGCCCATTCCCAGACCGTGTTCCGCCACGAACCGTTCTTCATCCATGAGGGCAATCTGGGAAGCGGAATAGATTTCGTTGCGAATGAGATAGGACACCGCTTCTGCATTGCTCGTCAAACGGAATAGACGCTGAAGTGTTTTGATTTTTTCTTTTTCATCTTTAGAAATCGTAATGTCTTTTTCTTTCGTGAAAGTGTCAATATCAGATGAATTTAAATCAAAATCTTTCCAGGCGTCTTTCTGCAACTCAAGAATTAAGGCATTCCAGGCATTCTGTTCTTTTGCCTTTCGGTTGGCTTCCTTTTGTTCTTCTGTTAAATTTCCATTGGATGGGGTAATCAAACTAATTACAGGAACAAATTGAGCTGCAAGTTTCGTTAAATCCGTTTGCGGAAATTTTGCCCGGAGTTTGCTCTTTAATGTTCGAACTGCAATATTTTTCTGCTCGTCATAAGTTGTACCAGGGAAATAATCAGACGGCAAATCAAGCGGAGCCTTTGTACACCAAGCCTTATAATGATTTTTCGTTTGATCAATGACATAACCCCAGAAATATGTTTCGTCATCGGTGGTTTTCGATGTGTGGTCAATTTTAAATTCATTTTCAAGTTCAAAAATATCTTCAAGTTTTTTTATTCTTGATTGATTATTTTGATCAAGACATATTGAGTATGTTTTGATTACATTGTAAACACCAAAAATTAAATCTGCGCAATTGTCACAGAAATCACGGATTTCAACTAATAATTTTAAATCCGAAAGATTTTCATCAGAAATTGATTGTAAAAGTTCAGTCCCGTTCGCAAGTTTATAAACATAAGAAAGGCCACTTTCATCAACCATACGCACCAACTCATGGTAATCGCAGCCTGCATCCATAAATGCATTTGTTAGCGCGTACAACTTTGCACGGAAAATAATATCGTTAATGTCGGTACTATTCTCTTTTAATAAAGGAAGACTTGGTTTTTTGTCTGTTGAACCAAACCAGAACTCTTTTGCCAATAACAAATAGAAGAATGTTAAAGGAGAGAGTTGGTCATCCTGCCTTGCAATGGCGTCTTTGGAAGTCTGTAGTTTTCTCCAGATTTTATCTTTGAAGTCTTCTGCCGATAAAGAAGAATTGATAACATCGTCAGCAATGGCGGCATTTATGAGTTCTACGCACTTGTCAATCCCCAAGGAAAGCAACGTTGACATATCCGTCATCTTGTTGCCCGCAAGCAGTGGATAAAGGTACTGCGCTGCCGTAGGAATGAATTCGGATTCAATTACATTCGCAAACTCCATTTCATGGGCCATCTGGTAAGCCTTGAAATACGCGCGAACATTTTGTTCATCTATGTTTTCACGTCCCACGACCAAAGGCAATCGCGTGACATCATCCAAGAATTCAGCAATTCTGTCATGTGGTTTCTCCAAAATCGTCTTGTCATACGCAATCACCGTTTGATAGTAAATATTCAACAATTCATCGAGATCTTCAAAAGCCGATTTGTTACAGTATTTCGATTCAAGGTCAAGGACAAAGTTTATTTCCTGTACAGATTGACCATTAAATACAAGCGGAGCAGAATAAAAACTTCGTGGACGATTATCGGACGGCCCAGTTCCTCCTTTAGTGTAATGGACTTCCGCAAAAAGGGACGCCTTGTCTTTTCCATTGGCAACGTTACTGTCAAGTTTTAGTCCCACAGGGATTTTAGATGAACTGTATCGTATTTCATAACAACCACAATCATCCGGCGTAACATGAGAAGCAAGCATTACCTTTACAAAAGAACCTATTTTCTTTTTGCCGTTACCTTCGATATTATTTTGGATGCTTTCTGATTCTTGATAATACAAACAAAATGCAGCAACTTCAATATTGTCTTTTAACGGATAGTTCAGCGTATTTTTGATGGTACCATATATTTTGCAATCATAGTCCGTTGATTCGTTCGCTTCTGAGTCTGAACCGGATGAAGATCCTGAGTCTGTTCCCGAACCTGACGAAGAACCCGAATCGGTACCGGAGCCAGATGATGAGCCGGATCCTGATTCCGAGCCAGAATCTAGAGCGGTTACCTCGATGTTAATAATTTCAAAATTTGAGGCTACGCTTGGTCCCACAACATCTTTTACAACTGTTCTGTCCGCCGAATATACGCGAACGAGTAAATTTGGCTTTTCGATAGACTCATTCCCCTGCTGAAACATACCCGTCGTGTAGTTGATTGAATAAAAGCCATCTTGATTTAATTGGCATAAACCAAGTTCAATTTCATCCTCGTTTCGGATATCGAAAACCTTGACATAACCAGCTGTATACGGAATATTATTCGAATCGCAAATTATACCGCAAACATTCCATACTTCATTTGCTCCACCATTGACAACAATATCGCCGATATTCATTTCTGCCGTTGGCGCTGTATAGATTTCAGAAATCCACAAAGGATTGTTTTCATAATCAGTTACACGAATTTGCAACTTGGGGAGAGCGATAGGCGGAAAATTCTGTTTCTGAAAATTACTTGTGTGAAACTCGAGCTCAAAAGCACCCGTAGTTGCATTAATGTCTGCTTCCGCAACCCATTCCCATCCACTCTGAGGGATTACATGGTATGCCATGATTCGTCCTTGGTTGTGGAATACGGAACCATCCGCATTGTGAATTGTGCCGCGAACATACCAAAGGTTGGGGTCTTGAGACATAGGGACTCCTTTTCAAGTGATAATTTTACACTACTTTACAAAAGTAATATAACCAATTTTAGAAACAACAGAAAATTTCCTATCGAAAATTTACGAAAATGCTACAATTTTTAGGAAGGGCAACCATTTTTTTGCGAAATTTATTCATTTTCGACAAAACGCCCTAATTTTAAGCAAAAATAAAAACTCCTGTCTGATATCCAATCAGGCAGGAGATTCATTGTTTATGTTTTGTATTTGATTGTTATGCGGCATTTTCCTCGTCCTTCGTTTCGGTGGGGATTTCGATTACTGCCGTTTCGGGTGTTTCCGGAGTCACGGTAATCTTGCCTTTTTCCTTGCGAAGTTTCAGGTGGGCCTTCTTCAGTTCGATGTGGCTGTTCACGGCCTTGATAAACTGTGTGCAGCCTTCATCGCTTTCTAGGGTCGCCTTGCCGATGGCAAGCGTCGCCACGATACCGAATGCATCCAGGCACCGTTCACGATAAACCTTGGTGAGTCCGTTTTCCTTGGCGGCGAGTTCCTTGTTGCGGGTCTGCACGGCTGCCAGGTAGTCGTTGTTCTTCTTTTCAAGGTTTTCGAGCCAGGGTTTGAATCCGCAGGCTTCCAGTTTCGCATCGCCAATGGCCTTGAGGCTGTTGACGATGTTCGTGATGACACCTGTGGACTGGTCCTGATTGAGGTAGAAGGGATCCGCATTTTCGATAAAGATCTTGCGGAGTCTTTCTCCGGTGGCGACGACATCCTTGTCTGCAAGGGACTTGAGGCTCTTGGCAAAGTTCCGGCTGGCGGCGTATGCGGCGTTGCGTTCCTTGTCAAGGCGGCTCACGATACTTGCGGCAGATTCGTCCACACTTACTTCAATGAGGTTCGCATATTCGGTTACGGCACCAGTTGCGTCAGTTTTGTACAAGTTATCGACACTTTTGTCTCGTTTGTGTAAAACAGCACTTTGTTTGTTAAAGCCGCTTTACAAAAGGCACGAAAGTGCTCCTACAAATGTTTTAGCGGCTTTGTTCCTGAACAAAACCGCTTCTACAAAAGTTCAAGCACGATTGTTCACGGACAAAGCCATTTTTACAAAAGTAGGCCCCTCTTGGTGTTAAATCATATCACCTCTACCGGTCCAACGGTCTTCTTTTGGCATTATATAGCGATGTTGAGGTGTTGACATTAATCGTAAAATAGTTTATTTTATAAAATAGCTAAGGAAACATTAATAATGGACATTGCCAAGCAAATTGTGGATCAACGAATTCTTGGGCTTATCAAAGAGAACCCAAGTATTTTTACGGAATCCGAGGAAAAGAACATTTCCAAGGCGTTTCTCATGTTGGGCGTGTCCGCGTATTTGGATCTTGACATTCCTGACACGCTACAATACATTACGGAAGGGCGGAATGATGGCGGTTTTGACGCAGCCTATATTGTTGATGGTGCGGACATGCAGCTTAACGTCATCCTTTTCCAATCCAAGTATACCCGAAATTTGGATAGTGATACAAACTTTCCCGCAAATGCAGTTGAAAAGGCTGTAAACACAGTGAAGTGCGTTTTTGATCCTTCCGCGCACATGGTCTTAAACGAGCAAAGTCAAACAAAAGTCAATGAAATCCGCTCTCTCATTCTTGAAGGTCATATTCCATACGTGACTTTCGTCATGCTTAATAACGGCTTGAAATGGAATGAAACGGGTGATAGCTACATCAAGAACACCTTTGGCAATCAACCCCAAGTAAAATTCGTTCACTACAACCATACAGACATTGTTAAATACGTAACAAGCCCTAAAAAAATAAATACGCAACTAACCTTGTCTGGTGCGGCAATCCAAGAAAACTTTAATTACAAACGGGTTATTCTCGGGAAGGTTCCTGTAACAGAGGTTTTTGCTCTTTTTGAACAATATGGCGACTCTCTCTTAGAAAAGAACATTCGTCGATACTTGGGAAAGAATGCTGTCAACAACGGAATTGTAGAGACGCTTCTTGATGCCCAAAAGAAGCAGAATTTCTTTTTTTACAACAATGGGTTGACCCTGGTCTGCGAAAAATTTGCATATAATGGATTGCAGCAATCCAACTGGATTGTCAAACTCGATTCGTTGCAAATAATCAATGGTGGCCAGACCTGTAAAACGATATACCAAACGATAAAGGAAAATCCAGCATTGGATTTTTCCCAGATTTTTGTACTCGTTCGAATTTACGAACTTAGCGATGACGAACAGACGATAAGAGATATTACTTACGCCACCAACAGTCAAAACCCTGTTGATCTTAGGGATTTAAAAGCCAACGATGAAAAGCAAACCTTGTTAGAAAAAGGGGCTGCCGAATTAGGATTCACATACAGACGCAAGCGTGATTATAGTACTGCGATAAACGCAATTCCGTCAACAGTCGCGGCGGAATCTATTCTTTCTGTATGGCGAAACAAACCTCATATAGCAAGATATAGGAAAAACGACCTGTTTGGTAGCTATTTTAATGAAATTTTTGGTAATGTGAATGCGGCTCAGATGATTGTCGCTGTGCAAATTTTCAGATATTGTGATGCGATAAGGAAACATCATTCCGGCGAACCAAACCGTGATGCGATTAGACCTTTTGAAACACACTTTATGTCTAACATTGTGGGTAAATTGCTTCTAGAACAGAAACAGATTGAATACAAGAATATTGACCATAAAAATTTTTACGACATACTTTCGTTCTTTGATGAGAATAAACAAAATTTAATTACACTCGGTGAAACTCTTCTCTACAAAATGCTCAGTGAGTATTTTCAGAAAGAAGCAATTAACGAACTGGATGGAAGAACCATTGCGACTGCATTCAGACGTTACGATTTGCTCGAACGATACATAACAAATCCCACTTGGTGGAATTCTCACAAATAGAATAAAATTGAATCAGTATAATAAAGACGAGTGAAGAAAATCTTCATTCGTCTTTAATTTTGAAAAAAACTAATCTATTTCGCAAAGAAATTCTGTTGGCGAGCCGTTCCAAGATTTCACTTGATAACTTTTTGAATGTACGGTATAATTACTTTGAATTGCCTTACCAATTTCATTTGCTCTATTGATGGCTTTTTCTACTATTTTCCCTTCGTTGTCTTCTAAATAAATACCTGTCACCTGAGCAAATTTCTTATAATGAATTACAACAAATCCCTGCGCATTTTTTTCTGCCACTGCTTTTCTAAATAAAGAAATGGCATCTTTATATTGCGGCGAGTCAATTTCATAGGGAAATTCATATTTTGCATAGATCTGATATTTATCTGCTAATTCCATTCTTTTTTCTTTCGCCATTATATGAGCTTGACATTCGGTAGCAAGATCTGCCTCCAACTGATTTACCATTTCTTCGGAACCACTTTGTCTATAAGGGAGCATGAACCTTTCGTATAGTTCACGAGATTGTTTTATTTCATTGTCACAAAGCTCGGTAAAATACCGTTCAGCATCTTTTCTCGTCAAAACATCTTCTAATAACATATTTCACCTCAATCCCCTGAAAAAAATACATTCATTTCGCTTGGGATAACGAAATAAATGTCACTAACACATTATATGTAAAATAACTTAACAAAATAAAAATGTCAATTATGCGGTAAGCCAGGCGTTGCGGGCTGGCGTCTGAAGCCCGCTAGAAGGGGATGCGGAAGACCCGCTAGGGTGGGATGAATAGGAGAAGCCCGCTCAAGGCGGGCTTGACAATGGGTGGGGTCGGGGCTGGAGCGAGGGGGAGACTTCCCCCTTTGTATAAAAAAAGACGAGAGCCGAAATTTTTCTTGACTCTCATCTAATGCTTCGTCGGGTCTGGATCCTTCGCGCGTTACCGCGCTCAGGATGACGACGTTAACCGATTACAGGCTAATCAGACCTTCAGTGTCCTGGGACATTGCGGTGTAGAATGCGAAACGTGCATCCACTTCCTTCTGGAGGTCGTCGGCCAGCTTCTTAGCAACTTCCGGGT
>JAKSIF010000035.1 GCA_024398965.1 Fibrobacter sp.
AGCTTTGCTGCAAGTTCCTGCACCTTGTCGGCGTTAGCCTGGAGGGCGGAGCGAGCGTTCCAGGAACCGTCCAGGAACTGACCGCGAGGGCCATCAGCCAAAGTGAGGGCGATGGTTTCGTCGCCCAGCTTCAGGGTGCGCTTGTCGGTGCTGGTTTCCAATTCCTTGGAGGGGTTTGCTTCGATCCATGCGAGAATCTTGTCGGCGGTAGCGTGGTCTACCTTGTAGCAGGGAACGCCCAGGGCGACGCAGTTGCCGAAGAAAATTTCGGAGTAGCTTTCAGCGATGATGGCCTTGATGCCCCAGCGCTTCAGAGCCTGCGGAGCGTGTTCGCGGCTGGAACCGCAACCGAAGTTCTGGTTGGAAACCAGGATGGTGCCGTTCTTGTAGGCCTGGTCACGGAAGGGGTGAACCTTGCCCTGTGCTTCGAGGCCTGCGATGTCGTCGGCGAAAGCGTTTGCGCCAAGACCTTCGAAGGTCACGCACTTGAGGAAGCGAGCCGGAATGATACGGTCGGTATCGATGTCGTTACCGCGAACAGGAACGCCGGAACCTTTAACGATGTCAATAGAATTCATTTTTAAATCTCCTTAGCGTTACTTGATGTACTTGCGGACGTCGGTGACCTTGCCTTCGATTGCAGCAGCTGCAACCATGGCGGGGCTCATCAAAATGGTACGGCCAGTGGGGGAGCCCTGACGGCCCTTGAAGTTACGGTTGCTGGAAGATGCACTTACCTGGCGGCCCTTCAGCTTATCCGGGTTCATGGCAAGGCAGAGAGAGCAGCCGGCTTCACGCCATTCTGCACCAGCATCCTTGAAGATCTTGTCGAGACCGAGAGCTTCTGCTTCCACCTTGATCTTCATGGAACCAGGAACGACCCACATCTTGACGGTGTCGGCAACCTTGTGGCCCTTGATGATTTCTGCTGCGGCCTGGAGGTCGGACAAACGACCGTTGGTGCAGGAGCCTACGAAGGCGATGTCGATGGGGGTGCCGATCATCTTGCCACCTTCTTCCCAGCCCATGTATTCATAAGCTTCGGAGATGACCTTCTTTTCGGAGCCTTCGAATTCAGAAATCTTCGGCATGTTGTCGTTGAGCTGGATTGCCTGTGCCGGAGTGATACCCCAGGTCACCATGGGTTCCAGGTTGTCGCAGTTGATTTCGATTTCGTCGTCGAACTGTGCGTCGGCGTCGGTAGCCACGGACTTCCAGTAGGCAACAGCTTCATCCCACTTGTCTGCCTTGGGAGCGTAGGGCTTGCCCTTCAGGAATTCGAAAGTCTTTTCGTCGGGGTTGCAGTAGCCAACGCGTGCGCCGCCTTCGATAGCCATGTTACAGATGGTCATACGGCCTTCCATGCTCATAGCTTCGATAACCGGGCCTGCAAATTCGTAAGCGTAGCCAACGCCGCCGTTCACGCCAAGCTTTGCAATGTAGGCAAGTGCTACGTCCTTAGCGGTAACGCCAGCCTTCAAGGTGCCGGTGAAGTTGATGCGGCGGGTCTTGAGGGGGCTCATGGCCAAAGTCTGGGTAGCGAGAACGTCTGCCACCTGGCTAGTACCGATACCGAAGGCGATTGCGCCGAAGGCACCGTGGGTAGCGGTATGGGAGTCACCGCAAGCGACGGTCATACCCGGCTGGGTCACGCCTTCTTCCGGGCCAACGATGTGGATCACGCCCTGTTCGCAGGTCTTGGGACCAAAGAACTTGATGCCGTTACTTTCGGTGTTCTTTTCGATATGGGAGAACATTTCTTCGGAAATGCCGTCCTGGAGGGGGCGGTTACGTTCCGGGAAAGTGGTGGGAATAATGTGGTCAACGGTAGCGAAGGTGCGTTCGGGGAACAGCACCTTGGTGCCATCTTCACGAAGGGAAGCGAAAGCCTGGGGGCTGGTCACTTCGTGGCAGAGGTGGAGACCGATGAAAAGCTGGCACTGGCCGCTGGGGAGCTTAGCAACAGTGTGGCTTTCGAAAATTTTCTGGTATAATGATTTTCCCATATTGTGTCTCGTTTGTTTGTGGGCCTGTACTAAACAGGCTCAAATAAAATTTGCAAGGTAAAATTTAACAAAAAATCAGTAGGTTTCTGTGTAAAACGGGGGAAATAGCGCCTGTTTCATTTGACCCCCGTCACGTTGGTTATTGCTGTAACCACTTTGTAAGGAATGATAAAATTATATTTGGGAAAAACGATATATATTATAATGGAACCCTATATAAAGGCACAGTTATGAAATTTAAACATTTTGGCTTGTTTGCTGCTTTACCCCTACTGGCCATGACTGCTTGTTCCGACGACTCGTCCTCTTCTGGCAACAATGTTGTTGACCAGCCTGTCGTAGATTCCCTTCAAAACCCGATTCCGGGATATACAGATCCGAACGTCAATCCGGGAACGACAATCCCTGGCGGTACAGTGACACAGCCTGGTGTTACTGATCCTGGTATTGGTGGCAACGGAGGTTCCACTGTTGTGGATGACCCGACTACAGAACCTGAAGTAAATATTGCAGATACCCCGATTTCTGAAGATGAAAAGAAGGATGACGGAACGGGATCCGTTAATTCCCTTGCTTTTAGCATCAAAGGTGTTGCCGAAGGTCCCTTCCTTGAAGGCTCCACAGTGAAGGTTTCCAGTGTCGACATTAAGACAATGGCTCCCACAACTGAGGCCGCATCCAGCAAGGTCTCTAGCAAGCTCGGTGGTTACTCTGCTTCTGGCAACCTGACTTCTGCAGTCGCAAGCATCGAAGTCAATGGTAAGTTCCTGAATACATCCACAGGTGAAACCAACGGAACTACCACCATGAAGGCCTATGTTGACCTTCGTGATCGCTCCTCTGCCAATGTAAACCTTCTGACCACCCTGGAATACGACCGTATTCAGTACCTGGTTTCTCAGAAGGGTTTGAGCTTCACTGCTGCTAAGTCTCGCGCCCATAAGGAAGTTTTGGCTGCCATGGGCTTTGTTCAGGACTCAACCCAGTTTGAAGATATCTCCATTTACAATAGGAATGCTGCCGCAGTCAACCTGTTGGCAATCACCGTTGTTTCCATTACAGAACGTTCTGTAACAGATTTCAATGCTGCTGTTGCATCCATTGCCGCTGATATTGCGTTGGATGGTAAGTGGGACGACATGTCTCTCAAGGCTAGCCTGGCTGACTTTGCCTATACACTGGACATCGGCTATCCCAAGTTCGTTATCGAAGACTGGAATAATAACGCCGATATCGAATACTTCAAGGGTATGTCCGACTACTTCTGGGCTGAACAGTATGGCCTGGGTTCCTGCGGTCCGAAAAACCAAAACGAAATCAAGCCGAATGCCAATACGGTCAGTGTCAACGCTTCCAGCATGTTCCTGTGTGTTGACTCTGCATGGCAGGTCGCATCTGATAAGTATCTTGCAAACTACCTTGCTACACAGCTCTTTGGCGCCTGCACTGAAAGTAACGCTGGTGACATGAAGGCCAATGCTGAAGGTAACTACTTTGTCTGTAAGAAGAGCCTTTGGGCTGTAGCAACCGATGCTGACATGAAGAGCATGGAAATTGCATCTTCTAAGGGTGCTTGTAATGCAACAAGCGAAGGCAAGGTTGTATCCCACGAATCCGCCTACTACATGTGCATATCTTCCACCTGGACCAAGCTTGCAAAGACTCCTGTGGATTACTCCAAGGGTCGTGCCATGAACAAGAAACTCGGTCGAGGCGTGAACTTCGGTAACTCCTGGGATGCTCCGGGTACTGGTGATGGTGCATGGAGCAATCCTATTGGTGATGGTGACTTTGCTGCTGTCAAGTCTGCTGGCTTCAACTCTGTCCGTCTTCCGGTTCGTTGGTCGGCTGGTGTAGATGCCCAGCTTAACGGCGTTAAGGAAGACGTTCAGTTGGCATTGAAGGCTGGCCTTACAGTGATTGTCAACAGCCATCATCATGACAATCTTTATTCTGCTGCAAAGAATGGCAATTTCGATGGTGCACTTCAGAATTTCGCCAATGAATGGAAGAAGGTGGCTCAGGCCTTTGATTCCTTCCCGGATGACGCCCTTGTCTTTGAAATCTTCAACGAACCTCATGACATGACCCAGGATCAGGTGAACAAGATCATGACCACGGGCTACAATGCGATTCGTTCTGTATCTAAGGGCAAGACCATCATGTTTGAATCCAATGGCTATGCAAAGTTTGCCATGATTCCCAAGCTGGATCTTCCCAATGATGGCAATATCATTGTGACTGGCCATTACTACGAACCCTATACTTTCACTCATCAGGGCCATGGTTACGACTGCAATGGTAATGCGAAGGATGGCATTAGCGCAATGCCTGGCCACTTCTCCAGCTACTATGAAGAAATCGCCCTTACCTTCCCGGATATCAATGGTGGTACCGTGCCTATCAATATGGGCGAATTCGGTGTTGCCAACAAGGGTAGTTGCTCTGCTATTTCCGATGCAAAGCGTGAAGCTTGGACCGACGCCGTGGTGGCACAGGCCGAAAAGTACGGTATGAGCTGGCACTATTGGTGCTACAAGAACTGCGGTGGCTTCGAAGCTTCCAATGGCGGTTCCTGGCACGGCAACATGCTGAACGTCTTCAAGAAGTACTTCAAGTAGTTACTGACTTTTTCTCCTTCAAAAGGCCGCAGGGGTAACCCTGCGGTCTTTTTGATTGGCTTTTGACCGGATCTTTGGACTGCTTACAAAAAAAGGCCTTCGACTTTCCGAAGGTCTTTTTGAATTTCCAAGAGCGTAGAGCGTTTTTGATTAGTATTCTTCCAGCTGGGTTTCGAACTGGTATTTTTCCTTGTAGTAGGCAAGCATTTCGCTTGTGCTGGTGAAAGCGCCTGCACGGATTGCGTTGCGGACTTCGGGATCGTTTCTGGACATTTCCACGATCTTTGCGTCAATATCCTTGAACATCAAGGTGTTTGCTGCCATGGCAACGTGGTTCTGGTTGAAGTTCAGCTTGTAGCCTCTTTCCAAGGTCTGGAACAACTTGCTCTGGCATTCATTTTCAGGAGGATTGCGCTTTACAACAGGCATGTAGCACTTGTTGATGTATTCCTGCTTCAGTTCGACAATCATCTGGTCGATTGCGGGGATATTATGGTCGGGATCGTGACTTGCAAGTTCTGCCTTAGGGGTTACGATTCCGGAGCATCCGGTAAGGAGGGTGGCTGTCATGGTTGCTGCGAATGCGGCACGGGCCAAAACACTAAACTTCATTTAATCTAATCCTTTTTTTCGCCTTTTTACCAAATCCCTAATTCCGGTTTTAAAGTTATTTAAATGCGGTATCTTTGGCGAGTGCTAACTCGTAACATTTCGGTTACAAATTGGCGAAAAAAGAAAAATAAAAGCTTTTTTGAGTGTGTTTTCGAAACCTTAGTGAGCCGTGTCACAGAATATTTTTGTTGAGATTTTTACAACAAAAACAGGCTATGGACTGTTGGGCTTGAACATGTAGAACCACTGGATAGGATCTATCACCTTGTAGTGTACATTGCCGATGGTCTTAGGTCCGTTCTTGTCGATTAGACCCGTTACCACGTGGGCGTGAGGCCCGGTGGTGTGGCCTGTTGTTCCAACGGTTGCGATCGGGTCGCCAGCCATGACTTCCTGGCCATCAAGGTAGAGAAGCTTGTCGCAGTGCATGAATATGATTACGTCCTTTTCGCGGACAAGACCAATGATGACGCCCCCACGTTCATCGCGACTTGTCCAAGCCTTGGCGGCAAAGGGCGCGAGAATTCTTGCTCCAAAGCGGCTTGCCAGGTCGATGCCATTGTGCTGGCGTTGCGTTGTGCTTGCGTTGGCGTGGTAAAATTCAGTCAGGTAGCTGACGCTATCGGAGACGATGGATGTCCAGTACTTCCATGCGGCACCGATGGAATCGGATGCGGTCTTGTCAAAGAAATCGGGACGGGAGAACTTGATGATTGTTCCCTCGGGGGGAATGTTGAAGTTGTTCTTTTCCCAGCTGTCTCTCTCGTAGCCGTTTTCGTCCATGGTGACATCAACATACTGGGCGATCATCTTTTCGTTGGTAATCAATGCGTTGAATCGGCCAATGGCGTAGCGGGCGATACGCTGCATGCTCTCCTTTCCGTCAAAAGTATATTCGAAGGAAGGTGCTACGGAAAGTTTGTCCCTTTCGTGGATGCGGTCTCGGTTGTTTGAAATCTCGGGACTGATGGTCGTTACGAAAAGGAAGGGTATGGCTATGACCAGGAGGAGTATCAGGGGGAAGAACTTCCTGAATACATTGGGAATGCCGTCTAGGGGATTCTTCCTTAAAATCTGGATCTTATGGATGGATTCCAGAATTCTCGCGAAATCGGAAGGAGTTTTCTCCCAGTTGCACTTGCGGATTTCCTTGTACATGGATTCGCTTCTCTTTACCGCATGGAATGCGTTGGGAAAGCGTTTCTTGTTTGGAGGTACGGGAATCTTCCAGAGTAATGGAATTTCGCGGATTGATTTTCCATCTTCGATAAAGATGGATGCGTCTTCGATGCTGTCGCTGTCGACAACGAGTAGCCTTCCCAGCAGGCTCATGTAATGGGCTTCCTCATCCGAAACTTCCTGGGGGAGGATGCCTACAATCTGGGGGCAGTGCGGCTTTATCTGCTGGATGTTGTGATAAAGGTTTCTGAACTGGTCGTCGTCCTTCGGGAGAGCCTTGATTCCAGAGATAAGCCAACCGCTCTCGCATGAGTTTAGCTTGTCTAGGACGTTCTTTTCGAGAATGCCCTGCAGCAAGTCGGTGACGGAGAACGGGGCGTTGCCCTTGAGGCTCATCTTGCCGGAAAAATCCACAATAACAAAACGGGCGCCGGCGTTAAGTGCCAGCGCACAGTTTTGCAAGGTTTCCAAGGGAATTTCCGATTCGCCGGGGAAGGCGAAAAGGGTTAGACCACCTTGCTTGTAAAGGGAGTCCAGAACCTTTTTCTGCATTGGGCTTTAATTATGCCTTCTGGGTGCCGCGAGGATAGGTGAATCCTGCAGGAGGTGCTGCAACGAACTTGTCCACCTGGAGGTAGAGTTCTTCGGCAGATGCAGAGGGGTTGAAGTAGATTTCCTGGTTGCGGTTCTGGGTACGGCCCTTGAGGGGTTCGCTACGGCGAGAACGGCTGACGATGCCCAGGGGGAGAACTTCCAGCAGGGGAAGCAGACCGAAATAGCGGAACAGGCTGAAATTCTTCTGCCAGGTGGAACGTTCTGCGAGAACTGCGAAGGTGCCGTCGAAGATGGACTTGGACTGGAGAAGTTCATCGGAACTCATGATCACCAATTCGTGGTTGGTGGGGAAGTTGTTCACGAAGTTGTTCATGTCACCCTTGAGGTAGGTGGGGTCGCAGAGAAATACGAATTTCATAGTTTAATCCTGTTTTTGAGTTTTTTCTCAAGATACATATTTGAAATGGCTTTGTCACTAATTTGAACCCCTCTGGAAGGTGCCCCAGAAGAAAATTTGTTGCATTTTACAAAAAATTTACAAAAAGGCGCGAGGACGAAAAAAGACCCCGGTTTTGCCCCTAAAATGGTGTCGAAAGGGGATGTTGACGTAACTTCTTGATTGTCAATGAGTTACAAAAAATGATCTAGTTTGTCAATGGGTAAATTGCCGAATTTTGCCAAAAAAACGGGTTTTTAGGGAGAAATGACCAGGAAAAACATTATATTTGTGACAAAACACACACTCCCCGCTAGTGTGTACGATTTTTTGTGAAAGCAAAATACTTGTTCTAGTGGATGGATTTTTAGGGAGATTAAAATGAAAAGAAAACATTGGTCTGTAGCAGCCCTCTTGGCCTCGGCAGGATTGCTCGCATCTGTGGGTGTTGCCCAGGATGGAGCCGGGGATGCATCGGCTGTTGAAAACAACGCCCCTTCCGTAAATGGAATTCCGGGTGAATCCATTGATGAAGGCGGCAAGTTCGCTCCCATCAAGTTGGATAACTATGTATCCGATGATATGGATAAGCCGAACCAGCTGAAGTGGTCCGTTACCGGAAACAAGAAGCTGAAGGTCAGCATTTCTCCGGATCGTGTTGCAACGATCGAAACTCCGGACCAGTACTGGAACGGTAACGAAGACATTACCTTCGCAGCCACCGATACCAAGGGTGCCGTGGGTTCTGAAACCGTTAACTTCAACGTCGAATCCGTAAACAATCCTCCGGTGGTGGCTCAGATTCCTGACCAGACCATCGACGAAGGCAAGAAGTTCGCCAAGATCAAGCTTGACGACTACGTGACCGACCCTGACCATCCCAAGAACCAGATGCTTTGGGAATTCGACATCCAACCGGCAGGCAAGGATCAAGCTGACGGCGACCTGAATGTGGAAATCGACCCGAACCGTGTTGCAACGATCGTCATCCCTGATACCAACTGGTACGGTGCAGCCAAGATCAAGTTTACTGCAACCGATGGCGAATACGCCAGCGATTCCAAGACTGCCACCTTTACGGTGAACGCAATCAACGATGCTCCGGTTATCCAGAAGATTCCCGACCAGACCATCGAAGAAAAGAACGAATTCGAATCCATCAGCCTCTCTGACTTCATTAGCGATGTGGATGATGATGTTTCCAAGATTAAGTGGACTGTTGCCGGCGGCAAGGACCTGAAGGTCGAAATCGACAAGTACGGTTCTGCAAACGTCAAGATTCCCAACGAATTCTGGAACGGCTCCGAAACCTTTACCTTCACTGCTACTGACCCGGCTGGCGCTTCTGTCAGCACCAAGGCCACCTTCACTGTGAAGTCCATCAATGATGCTCCTGAATTTGTACAGGATATTCCTGAACAAACTATCGATGAAAAGCAGGAATTCAAGCCCATTGAACTTGACAAGTATATCAAGGATCCGGACCACTCTTTCGAACAACTTAAGTGGACCATTTCTGGCAATAAGGACCTTAAGGTCACTATCGCAGGCAAGACTGCAACCATCAAGACTCCGAACAAACTCTGGAATGGTTCTGAATCCATCAAGTTTAACGTTTGCGACCCTGAAGGCGCTTGCGTTGAATCTGAAAACAGCTTCACTGTAAATTCTGTGAACGACGTTCCGGAATTTGTAAAGCAGATTCCGAACCAGACCATTGACGAAAAGAAGACCTTCGCCAAGATTAAGCTCGACGAGTTTGTCAAGGATGCAGACCATAAGAATTCCGAACTTTCCTGGGAAGTTGATGTTAAGCACCAGGGCAAGGAACCGGAATCTGGTACCCTCAATGTGAATATCGATGAATCCCACGTGGCATCCATCGAAATTCCGGATAAGTACTGGAATGGCACTGCTGTAGCAACCTTTACCTGCACAGACCCGGATGGTGCTTCCATCAAGCAGCCGGTGACCTTCACTGTCAAGTCCATTAACGACCTGCCGGTATTCACCAAGATTCCTGACCAGAACATCGAAGAAAAGAGCGAATTCTCTTCCATTGTCCTGGACGAATATCTGTCCGACGCAGACCACGACATCTCCAAGCTGAAGATCGATATTACCGGCAATAAGGATATCAAGGTCGACCTGAACAACAAGACTCGCGAAGTTTCCTTCAAGACTCCGAGCGAACTCTGGAATGGTTCCGAAACCCTGACCTTTACCGCAACCGACCCGGAAGGCGGTGTTGCCAAGACTCAGATGAAGCTTTCCGCTAAGTCCATCAACGACCCTCCGGTCATGAAGGATATTCCGGAACAGTCCATCAAGGAAAAGGAACAGTTCAAGACTGTTGAACTGGACAAGTATGTAGATGACCTCGACCATGAAAAGGCCAAGCTGAAGTGGACCATCACCGGCAACCGTGAACTCAAGGTTGCTGTCGATGGCAACCGCGTCATGAAGGTCACTCCGCCTAGCCCCCAGTGGAACGGTTCTGAAACCTTGACCATCAAGGTTACTGACCCCGAAGGCGCTACCGATGAACGCTCTGTAGCCTATACCGTGGAATCTGTAAACGATGTTCCGGAATTCACCAAGCAGGTTGCAGCTCAGACTATCAAGGAAAAGGCTCAGTTCCAGCCCATCAAGCTGGGTGAAATGGTGCGCGACCTTGACCACAAGCTTAGCGACCTGAACTTCTCTGTAGAAGTCAAGTCCACCATCAAGGGTAAGGAAGCTGGCCTCAATGTTGAAATTGATGCCCAGAAGGTTGCCAAGATTATCATTCCGAACAAGTTCTGGAATGGTGCTGACGAAATCACCTTTACCGTTACCGACCCCGAAGGTGCAAAGGCTTCCTCCAAGGCTCTGTTCACTGTCCAGTCTGTGAACGACGTGCCTGTCCTTACCAAGATCCCTGACCAGATGATTGATGAAAAGCAGGAATTTGCTTCTATCAACCTGGCAGAACTTGTAACCGATGACGACCATGCCTTCAATCAGCTGAAGTGGACTGTTACCGGCAACAAGGCTTTGAAGATCGATATCGACAAGAATGGCGTTGCAACCATCAAGACCCCCAATAAGCTCTGGAATGGTTCTGAAAAGGTTTCCTTTGCCGTAGCTGACCCGGAAGGCGCTACTGCAAAGTCCGACGCCGTATTTACCGTGAAGTCCATTAACGATGCTCCGGTGATGAAGGACATTGCAAACCAGACCATCAAGGAAAAGGGTGAATTCAAGCCCATTAACCTGAATGACTTTGTTTCTGATGAAGACCACGAAAAGGGTAAGCTGAAGTGGACTGTTTCCGGTAACAAGGACCTTAAGGTTGTTATTGATGCCAACAAGGTTGCAACCGTTACTGCTCCGAGCAAGAACTGGAATGGTTCTGAAGCAATTACCTTCACCGTTACCGACCCTGAAGGCGCTTCTGACAAGCGTATCGTTACCTTTACCGTTGAATCTGTCAACGACCTGCCTGAATTTGTAAAGCCCATCAAGGATCAGACAATTCAGGAAAAGCGTGAATTCGCCATTATCAACTTGAATGAAGTTGCCAAGGACCCGGACCACAAGCCGGAACAGCTGTCCTGGAGCTTCGATATCAAGCCGGCTAAGGGCGCTCCTAAGAACTACACTCCGCAGCTCACTGTGAAGGTTGATGACCAGCGCATGGCCAAGATCGTTATTCCGGACAAGTACTGGAATGGCTCTGAACAGATTACCTTCAAGGTGGAAGACCCGGAAGGCGGCAAGGCTACTTGCACTGCTCTGTTCACCGTTTCCTCTGTAAACGATGCTCCGACCATTGGTAAGATTGAAGACCAGGCAATCAACGAAAAGGAACAGTTCAAGGACTTTAACCTGTCTCAGATTGTTAAGGATCCGGATCATGCCTTTGACAAGTTGAAGATTGAGGTCTCCGGCAACAAGGACCTGAAGGTCAGTGTTGCTAAGGACGGCGCTGTTTCCGTCAAGACTCCGAATGCTCTCTGGAATGGTACAGAAAAGTTGACCTTCACTGTCACCGACCCGGAAGGTGCTTCTGCCAAGGCTATGGCAACCTTCTCCGTGAAGTCCATTAACGACGCTCCGGTGATGAAGGATATTGCAAACCAGACCATTAAGGAAAAGAGTTCCTTCAAGTCCTTCAACCTGGATAGCTTTGTTGAAGACCTTGACCATCCGAAGAACAAGCTGAAGTGGAAGATTGAAGGTGCCAAGGAACTCAAGGTTTCCATGGACGCAAGCCACAATGTGTCTGTGAACCAGCCGAACCCCAACTGGCATGGTGCAGAAACCATCAAGTTCACCGTCACTGACCCGGAAGGTGCTTCTGATAGCCGTTCCGTCGTCTTCACTGTTGAATCTGTAAACGACGCTCCGGCATTTGTCAAGGATCTGAAGGACCAGTCCATCGACGAAAAGAAACAGTTCCAGCCCATCAAGCTTGATGAACTGGTCAAGGACCCGGACCACAAGAATTCCGAATTGAAGTGGACCTTCGATGTCAAGCCCGTCAAGGCCGGCGCTGCTGCCAAGGGCAAGAAGGGTGCTAAGGCTGAAGAGGCTCCTGCTGGTGAAACTTTGAAGGTTAAGGTTGATGCCCAGAATGTGGCTACCATCGTTATCCCGAACAAGTACTGGAATGGTGCCGCCGACATTTCCTTCACCGTTACTGACCCTGAAGGAGCCAAGGTTACCAAGATGGCTCGCTACGAAGTTCGCTCCATCAACGATCCTCCGAAGATCTCCGATAAGGCTCCGAAGGGCGAAACCATCAAGGAAAATGGCGTATTTAAGACTATCGACCTGTCTACTCTTGCATCTGACCCCGATCACAAGGCTACTCAGCTGAAGTGGTCTGTCTCCGGCAACAAGGGCCTGAAGGTGGATCTCCGTAAGGATAACACTGCTATCATCTCTGTTCCGAACAGCCAGTGGAATGGTAAGGAAATGATTTCCTTCACTGTCACTGACCCGGAAGGCGCTTCTGCAACTCACAAGATGAACTTTGAAGTGACCCGAGTGAACGATGCTCCGGTACTGAAGCCGATTCCTGCTCAGAAGATCAAGGAAAAGCAGCAGTTCAAGCCCATTAAGCTTGATGAATTCGTTACCGACCCGGATAACAAGGCTAGCGAACTGAAGTGGACTGTCTCTGGTAACAAGAAGCTGAAGGCTGAAATCAACGGCAGCCGCGTGCTTACTGTTTCCGCTCCGGATCAGTACTTCTGGTGCGAACCCGAAATGCTGGTAATCCAGGTTTCCGACCCGGATGGTGCAACAACTTCCGTGACCACGACCTTCGAAATCACCTCTGTGAATGATGCTCCTGTCATGAAGGATATCCCGGCACAGAAGATCAAGGAAAAGGGTCAGTTCAAGGAAATCGATCTGAACAAGTTTGTTAAGGATCCGGACCACCGTAACGACCAGCTCACTTGGGAAGTTAAGGTAGCTAAGGTTTCTGCCGCAGCTCCCGCCAAGAAGCCTGCCAAGAAGGCTCCTGCCAAGAAGGGCAAGAAGGGCGCTAAGGAAGAAGCTGCCGAACCTGCAGCGGAACCGGTTGACGAATTCCAGGTGGAAGTTGATAGCAAGAACATTGCTCGCATCAAGCTTGCCAATAAGTACTGGAATGGTGAACGCAACGTGACCTTCACTGTGAAGGATCCGGAAGGCGCCTCCGACTCCAAGACGGTCAACTTCCTGGTTGAGTCCGTAAACGATGCTCCGGAAATCAAGCCTATTGCAATTCAGTCCATTAAGGAAAAGGAAAGCTTCAAGGCTATTGACCTGTCTGAATATGTTTCCGATCCGGATCACAAGTTCGAACAGCTTAAGTTTGAACTGGCTCCGGCCCGTGCTCTCAAGGCTTCTATCAATGCCAAGAAGCAGCTGGTTGTGTCTACTCCGGATAAGTTCTGGAATGGTACTGAAAAGCTGAAGCTGGATGTGTTTGACCCGGAAGGAGCAAAGGCTACCCAGCAGATCACCTTCGAAGTTACTCCGGTGAACGATCCTCCGGTAATCAGCAAGATCGATGGCCAGAAGATCAAGGAAAAGGAAAAGTTCCAGATTGTTGACCTGTCCAAGGCTGCAACTGACCCGGATAACAAGCCCAACGAACTTAAGTGGACTGTTTCCGGCAACAAGGATTTGAAGGTCGATATCAAGGGTAACCGCGCCCAGATTCTGACTCCGAACCCCAACTGGTTCGGTAAGGAAACCTTGACCTTCACGGTTAAGGATATTGCTGGTGCATCTGCCTCTGCCAAGGCCACCTTCGAAGTGACCCCGGTAAACGATCCTCCGACCTTGAAGCCTGTTCAGCCTTTTGTCATTGATGAAAAGAAGACCTTTGCTCCCTTCGACTTCAGCAAGGTTGTAAGCGATCCTGACAACAAGCTGGATGAACTCGTTTGGACTTTGGATAACGAAACTCCGGCATCCAAGAACGCAAAGAATGCTCCTGCAAAGGGCAAGAAGGCTAAGCCGGCCAAGAATGCTGAACCTCCTGTAAAGCATGAAATCAACTTCAGCATTAGCGACAAGGGCGTTTTGACTGCTGAAATTCCGAACAAGTACTGGAACGGTTCTGAAACTGTGACCGTGAATGTCTTTGACCCGGCTGGCGAAAAGGCTTCTGTCCAGGTTAAGTACACTGTTAAGCCGGTGAACGATCCTCCTGTTGTGAAGGAAATCCCGGGCCAGGAAACCTTGGAAGGCAAGTCCTTCAAGCCCATCAAGCTGGACAACTACGTTTCCGACCCCGACCACAAGGTTCACGAAATCAAGTGGAAGGTCACCGGTGCTAAGAACCTTGCAGTTGAAATTTCTGGTGGCCGCGAAGCTGTAATCAAGCCCAAGAAGGCCGACTGGTTTGGCGAAGAAACTCTGGTCTTCACTGCTCAGGATCCTGCTGGTGGTATGGACAAGACTGTTGCCAAGTTCGTTGTTAAGCATGTAAATGCAGCTCCGATCATGCGCGATATTCCGGACTTTACCATTAAGGAAAACGAAAACAAGGGTGTTGTTGCCAAGATTAAGCTTGACCAGTATGCTCGCGACAAGGACCATCGCTTCGATGAACTGAAGTGGAGCTTTACTGGAAACAAGTTCTTGACCGTTAAGTACGACAGGAACACCAAGACCGCCATTGTTGCAATGCCTCATGAACACTGGAAGGGCAAGCCGGAACGCATCACGTTCACGGTAACGGACCCCGAAGGTGCAAAGGCTAGCAGAACCGCAACCTTCACTGTGATTGCTGTGAATAATCCTCCGGTAGCAACTGCTCAGACTTACATGACCCAGGAAGGTGACGAACTTAAGGTTCCTGCTTCCGAAGGTCTGATGGCTGGTGTTGTTGATCCTGATGGTGAAAAGCCGGTTGCAGTACAGCTGGTCATGAAGCCCCGCAATGGTAAGATGACCCTCAACGAAAAGGATGGCTCCTTCACCTATATGCCTAACAAGGGCTTCTCTGGCCTTGATGAATTCAGCTTCAAGGTCAAGGATCCGGGTGGCATGTACTCTCAGGTGACTACTGCGGAAATCAACGTATCCTTCAAGATGAAGGATCTTCGCGGTGGCATGAAGAAGGAAGAAGCCAAGAAGGAAGATCCTAAGGAAGATTCCAAGAAGGAAGATCCTAAGAAGGACGCCAAGGGCAAGAAAGGCAAGAAGGGTAAGAAGCGCTAATCCTTAGCGAACCTTAATGTCGAAAAAGCTCCGTCGGAAACACCGGCGGGGCTTTTTTGTATGTAATGCATGGATGTTGAGAATATCTCACTAAAAATGTGAAAAATTCCCTAAAAATGGATGAAAAAGGGGGGTATGGAGATAGATTATAATTGGATGTTTTGGGTTTTCCGCGGATTGACTTGGCGGAAACGTATTCCAAAGGATGGTTTATGGGTATTAAGTCTTTTAGAAAATCCGTTCTGGTTTCCTTGGCTTTTGGGCTGGCTGGTTCCGCAGCCGTGGCTGCTGAATCTCCGGATTATGTTTGGAACGCAGTCAGTATGGGCGGCGGTGGCTTTGTAAGTGCCGTTATCGCATCTCCGGTAGATAAGGGCCTGTTCTACGCAAGAACAGACGTGGGTGGCGCCTACCGCTGGAATGAATCTACCTCCCGTTGGGAATCCCTGATGGACTGGGTGGACGTAAGTGAACGAGGCCTCCTTGGCGTAGAAGCCATTGCCGTAGACCCTAAGGAAAGCGATGTGGTCTACATGATGACCGGTACCAGCTACTGGAATAACGGTCGTACCGCATTCCTTCGCAGTAAGGATCGCGGTAAGTCCTGGGATGTTCTTTACACGTGGGACGAAGATGGCTATAAGGGTAAGAAGGTTACCCGCTTTGGAGCCCATGGTAACGGTATGGGCCGAGGCAATGGCGAAGCCTTGGCCATTGATCCCAACGATTCCAAGATTATGTTCTACGGATCCAAGAACAAGGGCCTGTGGAAGTCCGAAGACAATGGTGATAACTGGACTCATGTAGACGCCTGGACAAAGGCTGCTGGCTCCGATACCACCTGGAACGGTTCCGGCTTCAGTTTTGTTCAGTACGCCCCTGGCAGTTCCAAGGTCCTGTATGCCGGTTTCCTTCGTGAAGGAACAACCAAGAACGGTGCGTTTGAAAATGTGTTCAAGTCTGAGGATGGCGGCGAAAGCTGGAAGGCTTTGCCTATTCCCGATAGCCTGCGAACTACAGCGGGCGGTGGCATTGTACGTCTGATGCCTCAGCGTGCCGTGGTTACCAAGGACGGTAGCGCCATGGTGGTTACCTTTGCCGATGGTGCCGGCCCCCATTCCATGGGCTGGGACGAAGGCTGGGGCCCCATCTGGGACGGCTTTGGTCGCGGTGCTGTGCTGAAGTGCGATTTGAAGACCGGTATGTGGAAGGATGTCTCTCCCGAAGATAATCTGGATGGAAAGGGCGAAGAAAAGTACGACATGACGGATTACTCCAATACCAAGGAGTACGAATATATTGCACCCTATGGCGGCATCACCATCAATCCTAATGACGACAAGGAAATGGTGGTAACCACGGAAGGTTACAATGGTCCTCAGTTCTGGTACAAGAAGGGGGAGGATGGCAAGGATGTTTGGAGTGACCGCTGGGGTTCCAATATTTTCCATACCACAGACGGCGGCGAAACCTGGGTGGCATCTTTCCGTTATTACTGGATGGAAGGTGGAGTTTTCCCCACCACACAGCAGATGGACGCCAATGGCATTGGCTGGATGCATGACGGTTCTATTCACTGGGCCGGCAGCGTTGCCATGGATCCCTTCGATCATAATCGAGTCTTTGTGACTTCGGGTAACGGTATTTTCCGTACGGATAACCTGAACGACTATACCATCAAGAAGGCAGAAAATTCCTGGTCTTCCGATGAAATTACCATGAACCAGGTTTGGCATTTCAGCGCCCATGGCGTTGAGGAAACGGTGCCTTTCGAAGTGGTCAGCATTCCAGGTGGCCCCATGATTTCTGTCATCGGTGACTACGATGGTTTCCGTCATGACGACATTACCAAGTTCCCTCAGTATCGCCATACGACGAATGTGAGCGGAACGCCTGTTCCTCTGGGAACTACCCAGGGCCTGGCATACGCCCCTAAGTCCGGTAAGCTGGTGAAGGTTGCCAACGCTCGTAAGTACGAAGGCAAGTACAGCGATGTGCCTATTGAACCGTTGCAGTTCTCCAGTGATTCTGGCCGCACATGGACTGTGGGAACCTACTGCAAGCTTGACGAAAAGATTGCGAACGGTTCCGCCGCCATTTCTACGGATGGCGAAGTAGCTTTGTTCGTTCCTATGGAAGGTAGCACCAGTGTCTACCGCTATAGTAACGCAGCCTATACGGAAGTTTCCGGCATTGACAACAAGTCCTTTGTGGTGGGTGATCCTGAAAACGCGGATGTGTTCTACGCCTACAACAAGACGGAAGGCAAGTTCTACAAGAGTTCCGACAAGGGAGAATCCTTTACTGCTGTGGGAACACCGGGTGTAAGTATCTTCAAGAAGTTCCGTGCAATTCCTGGCTACGAAGGCGACCTGTGGCTGCCTATTGCGGAACAGGATGAGAAGGGAATGCCCAAGAGCGGCTCCCTGCAGCATTCTACCGATGGCGGCAAGACATGGAAAGCCGTGGAAGGTGTTGGCTACTGCGAAGCTGTTGGCTTTGGCGTTTCCAAGGATGGAAAGGGTTATCCCGCAATCTACATCTTTGCAACCGTCGGTGATGTGACTGGCGTATTCGGTAGCGATGACCAGGGTAAGACCTGGACTCGTGTAAACGATGATGGTCATGAATTCGGCGGCCTTGCCAATGGTGAATTTGTCATGGGTGACATGAATACCTACGGCGTTGTGTACATGAGTACTGCTGGCCGAGGCGTTGCCGTTCGTATTCCTTCCAAGTGGGGGATGGGAGCCTCTGATTCTGAAGGCACGACCAAGGTTGTCTCTTCTCCTGTGAAGACATCCATGGCTAAGGTTGGTTACGTTCATGGCAATCTGGAATTGACCTTGAATTCCGCAACTTCTGTGCAGCTTTCTGTATTCGATATGCAGGGCCGCAAGATGTTCAGCAAGACCTACAACAGAAATACTTCTGTGCCGGTCAAGAGCCTGCTGAACGCCAAGGGAAGTTACTTTGTCCGAGTCGATGATGGAAAGCAGGTGCTGTTTGCCAACAAGATCATTGTGGCTAAGTAAATAACAAACTAAAAATAAAATCGGGCTGAAGTCGGCCCGATTTTTTGTATAAAGAAATCCGCAGGTTTTTGGCCTGCGGACTTTTTAGATTCTTGAGAAGATTACTTCTTCTTGTTGGCCTTGGACTTAGTCTCGTACCATTCATCGAAGGTGATGGAGCGGTCGAGGACACCATCCGGAGTCAGTTCCAGAACGCGGTTTGCAACGGTCTGTGCAAATTCGTGGTCCTGGGTGCAGAAGATGATGGGACCCTGGAAAGCGGTTAAGCCGTTGTTCAGGGCGGTAATGGCTTCCAAGTCCAGGTGGGCGGTAGGTTCATCCAGCAGCAGGCAGTTTGCGTTGCTGAGCATCATCTTGGAAAGCATGCAGCGGACCTTTTCACCACCGGAAAGAACGTTACAGCACTTCAGGGCTTCTTCGCCGGTGAAGAGCATACGGCCGAGGAATCCGCGGATGAAGGTTTCATCCTGTTCCTTGCTGTACTGGCGCAGCCAATCCACCAGGGAGAGGTCGCTCTGGAAGAAGGCATCGTTGTTCTTGGGGAAGTAGTTCTGAGTGATGGTGTTACCCCACTTGATGACGCCTTCCGGTGCCGGGGTTTCGCCAGCGATGAGCTGGAAGAATGCGGTCTTGAGAGTGCCGTATTCGCCAACCAGGGCAACCTTGTCGCCTGCGTTCAGCTTGAAGTTCAAACCCTTGCAGACAATGCCGTCGCCACCGTCGATGGTTGCGTTGTTCACTTCCAGCACGATCTTGCCCGGTTCACGATCCATCTTGAAGTTGACCCAGGGGAACTTACGGCTGGAGGCCGGCATTTCTTCCACGGTCATCTTGTCCAAAAGCTTCTTACGGGAAGTGGCCTGCTTTGCCTTTGCTGCGTTAGATGCGAAGCGGCGAATAAAGGCCTTCAATTCTTCGATCTTTTCTTCGGCACGGCGGTTCTGGTCCTTGCGCTGCTTCTGGGCCAGCTGGCTTGCGGCGTACCAGAATTCATAGTTACCACCGTAGATGTTGATCTTGCCGTAGTCGATATCGCAAGTGTGGGTGCAGACTGTATTCAGGAAGTGACGGTCATGGCTCACTACGATCACAACGTTTTCGAAACGTTCCAGGTAGTCTTCCAGCCAGGCGACGGTATCCAAGTCCAAATGGTTGGTGGGTTCGTCAAGCAGAAGGATGTCGGGGTTGCCAAAGAGGGCCTGTGCCAGGAGCACGCGGATCTTCTGGTTGCCATCCAGGTCTGCCATGAGGCTGTAGTGGAATTCTTCAGGAATGCCAAGACCCTTCAGGAGAACGGCTGCGCTGGAGTCGGCTTCGTAACCGCCGATTTCGCCAAAGCGGGTTTCGATTTCCATGGCCTGCATGCCCTGTTCCTCGGTCATTTCGGGAAGTGCATACAGCTCGTCACGCTTCTTGCCCAACTCATAGAGTTCCGGATAGCCCATCATGACGGTTTCCAGAACGGTGTTCTGTTCGTAGGCGAAGTGGTCCTGCTTAAGGACGGCGATACGTTCACCCGGATTTTTGGTGACTTCACCGGTGTTGGGTTCAAGATCACCGGAAAGGATCTTGAGGAAGGTGGATTTGCCTGCGCCATTTGCGCCGATAACGCCGTAGCAGTTACCGGGCTTGAAAGAAAGGTTCACTTCCTTGAAAAGGACGCGGCTGCCATACTGAAGACTTACATTTGAAACATTTAACATGGCGCCAAATTTAGAAAATTTTATTGAACCTTAAAGAGCTTCTTTCCGTTCAGGCTGTATTCAATCCAGCGATTTTCCGCATCCTTGCGCAGAATGCTGATTTTGCCGTTGTTTTGGACCAGACGGATTTTGCGTTCTGCGGCCGGTGCTGCGACAGTACGGCTGATTGCGGCTGGATCAACATTGGGATTTTCAACGGGAATTTCAGACGGCTTGGTTCCACTCAGCTCTGTGGTAAGGCCTGCAGCATTCTGCTTGGGATTGTCGATATCGTCGATAATGTTGCTGAATACGCCTGTCATGAGGGATGTTCCAAACCAGCCAAGGAACTGCTCAAAGTACATTTCATTATGGAGAGTGTCTTCTTCAAGACCGCTTGGGTCTACAGCGAGACCGAAGTAGTCTGCATCCTTGTCGTAGAATTTTGCCATTTCGAGGCTGAAGGCCTTTTGATCGTCTTCAGTACCGACTGCCATGGCGGCAGTTGCCCACATACCGATGGTCATGGGGCTGTGTTCACGACGATGGCGGGAAATGGTTCCACCCATCATATCGGTCCAGATATCGGCTTCTGGCAGCAGTTCTCCGTTGAGCTGGTAGAAGTTTGCTGCAGGTGCTCCGCCCTTGCTATTGAGAAATTCCATAGAGTTCCTGAGGATTGCTGGGTGCTCCACATGGCGTTCATCATACGCTGGGCATGGTCAAGGTATTTCTTGCCGGAAGGATCTGTATAGTCTTGCCATTTTCCGGCCTGAACCAGTTTGTCTGCAAAGATTAGAGACATGATAATGTCTTCTTCTGCGTCAGTGGCTGCACCAGTAGATTTTTTCCCATCGGGAAGAAGCTGCCAGTCGTAGAAGTTTCCGTTCCACATACTGCTGTTAGCTGCAGACCAAATCTTGTTGAACGTCTCCTGGTCATTGGCGTACAAGGCCACAAGCATGCCGTAGCCGACGGATTCGCTTACAGCGTCTCCCGGGTATTCGCTCTTGTAACGGTGAATCAGCCCTGGACCAACATTGCTGTTTTCATAAGGCTCTATGTTTCTTTTCTTAAGTCCGTCCCAGGTCTTGTCCAGGACCTTGTTCCAGAAAGCTGCATCAACTTTGGGCTGTGCATTGGGAATGTCCATTACTGCGTTGGAAGTTGTCACAGCTCCGCAGATTGCAATTGCCACTGCGGTAAGAATTTTGCTCTTCATAAAACCTTCTCCAAAACTTGTTTCCTATAAAATAGTTTCATGCTATTGCTTTATAGGATCTTTTAAGTTGAATAGTGTTTTCTGCAGTAACAGGACTTTATGTATAGAAAATAAAAAGGGATGCCGACTTGCATCGACATCCCTTTTAGCGTAAGTTGAGTGCAGAGAGCGTAAAGCTGAGAGTTTAAAGCCTAAAGAAATATGCAGAACAAACCTGCAATTACTTTAATCTTTAACCTTTGATCTTCAACCTTTCTCCTTTCCGCTTTTATGCGTTGTTTGCCTGTTGGGTTCTTGCCTGGTTTGCCTTTTCCAGTTCGCGGGCGTTGATAATCAGCATCTGCAAACGGTTTTCGATGTTTGCGAAGCTGGTATCCGGATCGTAGTCCAGGGACAGGATCTGGATATGGGGGCAACGTTCCTTAACAGCCTTGGAAAGGCCGCGGCCGGAAATGTGGTTTGCAAGGCAGGCGAAGGGCTGCAGAATGATATGGCTGTTGATGCCATGCTGGGAGTTGTACAGAATTTCGCCCGGAATCAGCCAGCCTTCGCCGGTGTTGTAGGTGGGGTCAATAATGTCACCAACCATGTGGATCAATTCGTAGCAGTCTGCATGATGTTCGTACAGCTTGAAGCGAGCTTCCATTTCCTTTTGGACTACGTTCAGGGCGTGGGTGTAAACCTTGGCGGTTGCACCACCGATGACGCGGTCTTCCAGCGGATTGGCGGAGAAACCGCGCTTCAGCTTTTCGGCCTTTACGATTTCGTCCACGCGGAAGAAGTCGGTCATGCCCGGCAGGTAGACTTCCATGCCGTTGTTCATCAGGTATTCTTCGATGAAGCCGTTGGCACTGGGATGGTAGTTCATGAGGATTTCGCCAAGCACGGCAACGCGAGGCTTGCGGATACCCTTCTTACGATCCTCGGTGATTTCAACAGAGTTGAATGCATCGATGGTCTGGCGGAAGAGCTCGATCACTGCAGTGGGCTTAGCCAATTCCAGCTTGGAAAGGATTGCCGCACGTTCCATGACCTTGGGCATCCATTCGTCGTAGACCTTCTGGGTGTCGCCGGCGTTAACTTCGTAGGGGCGAAGTGCGCGGTACATGATTTCGATGGCATCCATGGTCACGAGGCCCCACAGCATGTGGAGACGGAAGTCGAGACCAAGGGCAAAGCCCGGATGCATATTCTTGTTATCGGTACCGGTGGTGATGATGGAAACATCCTTGTAGCCGGCTTCGTCCAGAGCCTTACGGGCAAGAACCGGGTACTGCACGGCGCGGCAGTTTTCGCAGTTCTTGGAAAGACCGATGGAAACTTCGGTCTGCTTGACTTCGGGATGCTGTTCCAGCCACAGGAGGTTTTCGCCGATGTTCACCTGGCAGGGGAAGCAGATGTCGTTGTGGACAAACTTCTTACCCAGTTCGATGGCGCGCTTGTCTGCCACGGGGAGGCTTGCTGCCTTGTAACCCTTGGCGCGCATATAGGCTGCAGCCAGCACGCTGAAAGCGGGGGAGAGGTTCGGCACCAGGATGGTACGGCGTTCCTTGTCTTCCTTGAGGAACGGCGTGGTGAAGAGCGGTTCGTTGGATTCCGGCTTGTCGGGCAGGTTTGCTGCACGGCGGGCCTTCACGGTTTCGATAAAGCTCTTGATACGGATGCCTACAGGGCCGCGGGCGTCGCCTTCGTCCAGCTTCAGCATCAGCATTTCCTTGTTGGAATCGCGATGCAGCATGCGCATCATTTCGTCGGTCAGGATGGAGTCATGACCGCAACCGAAGCTCACGATCTGGGCCAGTTCCACGTTGGGGTCCTTGGCGGCAATCATGGTTGCGCCAAGCATACGCAGGTGGAAGGTGTTCTTGATTTCCACGCGGGTGGAACTGGGAACATCCTGATCGTATACGCCCGGGAGGGACTCGGTGGTAAGCACCGGAATGCCCATGGCGGTAAAGTGGGTGGCGATGTTGTGGTTGATCAGCGGGTCCACATGGTAGGGGCGGCCGGCAATCACAACGGCAAAGGTGTTCTTTGCGCGGACATCGTCCAGAATCTTCTGGCCTTCTTCCAACAAGGTGGTGCGGTAGTTGTTGAGGGCCTTTTCGCCTTCATCTACAGCCTTGGAGATAAGCTTCTTGTCCAGGTTCCAGTGTTCATGGAACCAGTCGATGGTCTGGGAACGGCGCAGCTTGGCGTTGAACCAGTGGAAGATGGGCTGATCCATGGGAATGTTGAAGTTACGTTCCGGATCGTCGGTGTTCTTACAGACGTTGGGATAGGCCTGGACCACGGGGCAGACGGCGGTTGCGTCAAACTTGGTGTGGTCACTGGGAACAGAAACCATCATGGGGAAGAAGATGCGGTCCACCTTCTTGTCTACAAGGGAGAGCACGTGGCCGTGGACCAGCTTTGCCGGGAAGCAGACGGTGTCAGAAGGCACGCTGTGGAGGCCTGCTTCGAACATCTTGTAGTCGGAGCTGCGGCTTACAACAACGGTGTAGCCGAGGCTTGTGAAGAATGCCTTCCAGAAGGGGAGGGAGGCCCAGAACTCAAGAGCACGGGGAATACCGATGGTCTTCTGAGTGCCGTCGGCCTTCAGCTGCGGTTCTACCAACTTGGCCGGTGCGTAGTCCTTTACCAGGAGCTGGTTGGTGCGCTTGATCATGTCGGGCACAGACATCATCTTCTTGTTGATTTCTGCAATCAAGGCCTTGGTCTTCGGATCGTTGGGGTCGGCGGTGACTTCACCGCGTTCGCAACGGTTGCCGGTGACGAAGCTCTGGCCATCGCTAAAGGTCACGATGGTACGGGAGCAGTGGTTGGTGCAGTACTGGCAGAGCTGACCCGGCTGGTTGTGCCAGCTGAAGGTCTTCATGGCGTCGAGGCCGATGAAGCTGGACTTCAGTTCCGGATTTTCCTTGCGCTTTTCTTCCATGTACTTCTTGGTGAGGAGCGCAATACCGATAGCGCCCATTTCACCCGGACGTTCCGGACGGATGGGCTTGAGGCCGGTGTACTGTTCAAAGGCGCGGAGCACAGCGTTGTTCTTGAAGGTACCGCCCTGCACAACCACCTTCTTACCGAGGGTGTTGAGGTTACGGATACGGATCACCTTGGTGAACACGTTGTTGATGATAGAACGGCAGATACCTGCGATAATATCTTCGGGCTGCTTACCATCACGCTGTTCGGTGATGATGGAGCTGTTCATGAACACGGTGCAGCGGGAACCCAACTGAGAGGGGCTCTTGGCGTTGAATGCCATTTCTGCAATCTTTTCCATGGGGATACCCAGGGAGCGGGCGTAGGTTTCGATGAACGAACCGCAACCGGAGGAGCAGGCTTCGTTAAGGATAATACCGGTAACCACGCCGTCCTGGACGGAGATTGCCTTCATGTCCTGACCACCGATGTCCAAGATGAAGGATACGTCGGGGCAGAGGCGCTGGGCAGCGTTTGCGTGGGCAACGGTTTCAACAGTGTGGTAGTCTGCATGGACTGCCTTGGCGAAAAGCTGTTCGCCATAACCGGTGGTACCTACACCTAGAATGTTAAGCTTGCAACCGTATTCTTCGTAACGGTCGATAAGCTCATTCATGGCGCGCTTGAGCACGGCCAGAGGTTCACCGTCGTTGGAGGCGTAGAAGCCGTCCACGATGTTGTCCTGTTCGTCCATCAACACGAACTTGGTGGTGGTGGAGCCGGCGTCGATGCCCAGGTAAACGTTCAGTTCGGAGCCGGAGGCGGGCTGCGGGTAGTTGTTGCCTGCCA
>JAKSIF010000036.1 GCA_024398965.1 Fibrobacter sp.
GAAAAATCATCGGCGTCAACGGTAACTTGATTCGCGTCAAGTTCGAAAGCGCCGTATCTCAAAACGAAGTGGCATACGCCAAGTTGCTTTCCAAGAATGCAGAAGGCAAGTCCGAAGTTATCCCGCTGAAGAGCGAAGTCATCCGAATCCGCGGCGACTACGCTGAACTTCAGGTGTTCGAAGACACCACCGGCCTCAAGGCTGGCGACGAAGTGGAATTCACCGGTGAACTTCTTTCCGTGGAACTTGGACCCGGTTTGCTGACCCAGGTGTTTGACGGTCTTCAGAACCCCCTGCCGGAACTTGCCGAACAGTGCGGCTTCTTCCTGCAGCGCGGTAAGTACCTGCCGGCTCTGCCCCGCGACAAGAAGTGGGCATTTACCCCGGTAGCCAAGGTTGGTGATGTATTGGTCGCTGGTGACACCGTCGGTACCGTACCCGAAGGCGTGTTCACCCACCGCATCATGGTGCCTTTCAAGGTTCTCGGCAAGGTGACCGTTGAATCCGTCGTTGCCGCTGGCGAACACGTTGTCGAAGACGTCGTCGCAGTAGTCAAGAACGAAAAGGGTGAAAAGATTGAAATTAAGATGGTCCAGACCTGGCCGGTGAAGATGCCTATTAAGGCTTTCGAAGAACGTCTTCGCCCCACCAAGCCCCTGACCATGCAGCAGCGCATTGTGGATACCTTCTTCCCTGTGATGCAGGGCGGTACCTTCTGTACTCCGGGCCCCTTCGGTGCCGGTAAGACTGTGCTGCAGCAGCTCATGAGCCGTTACGCCGACGTGGACATCGTGATCCTCGCTGCTTGCGGTGAACGTGCTGGTGAAGTGGTGGAAACCCTTCGCGAATTCCCTGAGTTGATCGACCCCCGTACCGGCAAGTCCCTCATGGAACGTACTCTTATCATTTGTAACACTTCTTCCATGCCGGTGGCAGCTCGTGAAGCTTCTGTTTACACTGGCGTGACCCTGGCTGAATACTACCGCCAGATGGGCCTGAACGTGTTGCTGTTGGCTGACTCCACTTCCCGTTGGGCACAGGCTCTCCGTGAAATGTCCGGCCGTTTGGAAGAAATCCCCGGTGAAGAAGCCTTCCCGGCATACCTCGAATCTGTGATCGCAGCCTTCTACGAACGCGGTGGCGTTGTTCGCCTGAAGGACGGTTCCACGGGTTCCGTGACCATCGGCGGTTCCGTTTCTCCGGCAGGTGGTAACTTCGAAGAACCCGTGACCCAGGCTACCCTTAAGGTGGTGGGCGCATTCCTCGGCCTTAGCCGTGAACGTTCCGACCAGCGCCGCTTCCCGGCAATCCACCCGCTGGATTCCTGGTCCAAGTACGAAGGCATCATTGATTCCAAGAAGGTTGCCGAAGCCCGCAAGATTCTTGCTGCTGGCGTTGACGTCAACAACATGATGAAGGTGGTGGGTGAAGAAGGTACCTCTATCGATGACTTCATTACTTACCTCAAGTCCGAATACCTTGACGCAGTCTATCTGCAGCAGGACGCATACCACGAAATCGACGCCGCCTGCACTGGCGACCGTCAGAAGTACGTGTTCGACAAGGTCTATAGCATTTTGAAGACTCCTATGACCTTTGCAGAAAAGGATGTTGCCCGTACCTTCTTCCTGAAGCTCACTCAGGCTACCAAGGACTGGAACCGCGTGGCAATTGATTCCGCAGAATTCAAGGACATCGAATCCAATATTACTGCTTCCGTGAAGGAGGTAACCGCTAATGCATAATGTTGCTTACCATCGTATTGAACGCATCGCCGGTTCTGTGATTTCCCTCAGGGCCGAAGGCGTTGCCAACCAGGAACTTGCCCAGGTTACAAGCTCTTTCGGTACATCTCTTGCCCGTGTGATCCGTATCGACGGCGACATGGTCGACCTGCAGGTTTTCGCAGGTGCCCGTGGTATTTCTACCGATTCCGAAGTCCGCTTCCTGGGCGAACCTATGAAGGTTCCTTATTCCGAAGCACTCCTCGGCCGCGTATTCAACGGTGCTGGTCAGCCTCGTGACAACGGCCCCGAAGTGGACGGCGAACGCATTACCATTGGTGGCCCTTCTGTTAACCCGGCAAAGCGCGTGATCCCCAAGACCATGGTGCGTACCGGTATCCCCATGATTGACGTGTTCAACACTCTCGTGGTGTCCCAGAAGCTCCCGATTTTCTCTATCGCTGGTGAACCGTACAACGAACTTCTTGCCCGTATTGCTCTGCAGGCAGAAGTGGACGTCATCGTCCTTGGCGGTATGGGCCTCAAGCACGACGACTACCTGTACCTTAAGGACTACCTGGAAAAGAACGGTGCCCTTAGCCGTACCGTGATGTTCATGCACACCGCATCTGACCCCATTGTGGAATGCTTGCTGGTGCCCGATGCATCCCTCGCTGTTGCAGAAAAGTTCGCAACCGAAGGCAAGAACGTTCTGGTGCTCCTCACCGATATGACCAACTTCGCCGACGCCATGAAGGAAATTTCCATTACCATGGAACAGATTCCGTCTAACCGTGGCTATCCTGGCGACCTTTACTCTTCTCTCGCTAGCCGTTACGAAAAGGCTGTGGACTTCACCGACGCTGGTTCCATTACCATCCTCGCTGTGACTACCATGCCTGGCGACGACGTGACCCACCCGGTTCCGGATAACACCGGTTACATTACCGAAGGTCAGTTCTACCTGCGTAAGGGCCGTATCGAACCGTTCGGTTCTCTGTCTCGTTTGAAGCAGCAGGTGAACGGCAAGACCCGTAGCGACCACCGTACCATTATGAATACCATGATCCAGCTCTACGCTTCCTTCAAGGAAACCCTTGAAAAGCAGTCCATGGGCTTCAACATGAGTAACTGGGACCAGAAGCTGTTGAAGTACGGCCAGCGTTTCGAAAAGGAAATGATGGACCTGTCCGTGAACATTCCTCTGGAACAGGCTCTGGATCTGGGCTGGGCAATCCTTGCTGATTGCTTCGAACCCGAAGAAACCGGTATTCCTTCCAAGATGATTAGTCAGTATTGGCCCAAGAAGGGGTAATTAATGGCTAAAGTCAAGTTAACCAAAAACGCCCTCAAGGCGGAACGTGACGCGTTGAAGCGCTTCCAGCGCTATCTGCCCACGTTGTTGCTGAAAAAGCAGCAGCTGCAGATGGAAATGCGTACGCTCCAGGAGAGGGTGATGGCAAAGCGCGAGGAGGAAGACAAGCTCCGTAAGAGCATGGCTTCCTGGATTTCGCTGTATGCCGAGCCTATCGAATGGTCCAAGTACCTTTCGGTGAAGGAAGTGCGCCAGGGCGAAGGTAACATCGCCGGTGTCCGCATTCCTACATACGATGGGGTGGACTTCAACATTTCCATTCCGGATTTCTTTACCACACCGGTTTGGCTGGATGACGGTATCCGTTCTCTGCAGGGCCTTATTTCGCTCCGCCTGGAACGCCGCGTTCTCGAAAAGCAGTACGAGCTGCTTTCCATGGAACTGCGTACCACGAGCCAGCGCGTGAACCTGTTCGAAAAGGTGAAGATTCCCGAAGCTAAGGATAATATCCGTAGAATCAACATTTTCTTGGGTGACCAGCAGACGTCCGGTGTGGCCCGCTCTAAGCTTGCCAAGGGCAAGTCTACAGCCCGCGCCGCTGCTCAGGATGCCGCCGCCGCTAGCGCTAAGGAGGCTGCCGCATGATTACTCCAATGAAGAAAGTGACCATCCTTACGGTTGCAAGTGCTGTGGAAGAATCCCTGGAAGCATTGCGCTCCATGGAAATCCTCCATGTGACGCCCCTGAAGGCTGCTGCAGGCACCAAGCTCAATGCCGCCAAGGGTGAAGTTTCCCGCGTCCAGAAGGCTCTTGAAAACGTTCCCGAGAAGACACCTAAGGGCATTACCCCTGCAAGTGCCGAGGGCGTTACCGGCGTTTCCCTGGTGGATGAAATCCAGCAGCTTATCGCCGACCGCAAGGAAGCAGAAATTAACAAGGAACAGGCCGAGGAAGAACTCTCCAAGCTTTCCAAGTTTGGTAACCTGGATCCGGCTACCGTAGCAGAACTCGCCAAGAAGGGCGTGTTCGTAAAGCTCTACGTGGCCGACGTGAAGAAGGAAGCTTTCGATGTTGCAGATTCTGCAGCCGAAGCTACCGTCCAGGAATTCGGTTCCGACGAAAACGGCACCTATTTCGCTGTCATCAGCAAGGGCGAAGCCCCTGCCGCTGTCCAGGGAAGTTTTGCAGAAATCGCAATGCCTGCAAAGTCCTTGGCTGTCTACCGCGAAATGGACGAAGCCGCAAAGGCAACCCTTGCCCGCGTAGACAAGCGACTTGGCGAACTCGCTTCCCTCAGGGATGAAATCGAGGACCGCCTGGACGAAGTCTCCGACGAATATAACATGGTGGAAACTGAAAGCTCCATGATGGGGGACAGCAACGTGTCCGCTATCCAGGGCTTCTGCCCCGCACCCCGCGTCGCAGAACTTCAGGCTGCCGCCAAGAAGAACGGCTGGGGCCTTCTGGTGGACGATCCGTCCGAAGAAGACAACATTCCCACTTTGCTTGGTTACAACAAGCTGACCAAGCCCATGCAGTTCCTGTACGATATCATCGGTATCGCCCCGGGCTACAACGAAGTGGACGTGTCCAGCGTGTTCCTGTGCTTCTTCAGCATATTCTTTGCCATGATCGTGGGGGATTCCGCTTACGGTATCCTGTTCCTCGCTCTTGCATTGTTTGCCCGCAAGAAGATGCCCAAGGCCAATGCCGCAGGCTTCCACTTCATCTACCTGATGAGCATCACCACCATCATCTGGGGCGTCATCAACGCAAGCTTCCTGGGCTTTACTCCGGAACTTGCCGGATGGAGCTACTACCTGGACATAGCCAACTACAACTTTATCCCGGAACCTGTCCGCAACGTGCTTTACTGGATCCGCAGTAACGCTCCCACGGACCCGGCCCGCTTCGAAGTCTACAAGCAGTTCTGCCAGAACTTTACGTTCTTGCCGACTAGCTTTGTGCCGAAGGGTGCTGGTGCAAGCCAGATGCAGCACATTCAGCTGTTCTGCTTCTGCATCGCTGTGGTTCACCTGAGCATTGCTCACGCTTGGAACGTAATCGTTCGCCTGAAGCGCAAGGATTCTACGTTCATGGCTCAGGTGGGCTGGCTCCTGGGATCTTGGGTCATGTTCTTCCTGGCATGCAACATGGTGCTTGGCGTTGAACTTCCGGGTTTTGTAATCCCCATGTTCATCGTGGAAGTGGTGCTGCTGCTCCTGTTTACCGTGCCGCCTAGCCGCCTCAAGCAGGACTTCATTAGCATCCCCATGCTGGTACTTGACATTGTGAACAGCTTCACCGATGTAATCAGCTATATCCGTCTCTTTGCAGTGGGTATGTCTGGTGCTGCCATCGCCGAAGCTTTCAACGGCATGCTTGCTCCGCTCTTCGGTTCTGCCGTGGGTATTGCAGGTGCCGCCCTGATCCTTCTCTTTGTACATGGCCTGAATATCGCCCTCGCCGTCATGGGTGTGGCTGTTCATGCAGTACGTCTTAACACACTTGAATTTTCAAATGGACTTGGCATGGAATGGAGCGGTTTTGCCTTCAAGCCTTTCGCCAAGCAGAAAAATTAAACCAAGGGATAATTCCCGCTAATTAATGAGGATAAAAAAATGGAACCGAATACAATGGTGACTCTCGCTAAGATGGGCGCAGCTGCTGCTCTCGGCATTGCAGCAATGGGCTCTGCCCTTGGTTGCGGTACTGCAGGTATGTCTGCAATTACCGTGTGGAAGAAGGCTTACGCACAGGGCAAGGGTGCTCTCTTTACTCTGCTCGTGTTCGTCGGTGCTCCGATTTCCCAGACCATCTACGGCATGCTTCTCATGAACTTCATCCTGGGCAAGGTTGCTGAATCTGGCTTCGCTAACTGGGGCGGCTGCCTCGGTGCTGGTATCTTTGGCGGTATGGGCATGATGTGCTCCGCCTGGTTCCAGGGTAAGGCTGGTGCAGTGGCTTGCGATGCTCTCGGTGAAACCGGCAAGGGCATGGTGAACTACCTCATGGTTCTCGGTATCGTCGAAACCGTGGCTCTGTTCGTTCTCGTGTTCTCCATGATGGTGCTTTAATCCTTAAGGAGCAACTTTATGGATAATGAACAGCTTTTAACCTTGGCAAAGCTCGGTGCAGTGGCCGCCCTCGGTCTTGCTGCCATGGGTTCTGCCCTGGGTTGCGGTACAGCCGGCATGGCTGCTATCGGAGCCTGGAAGAAGGCTTACCTGAAGGGTAAGAATGCGCTCTTTACGCTTCTTATCTTTGTGGGTGCGCCGATTGCTCAGACTATTTACGGCATGCTGTTGATGATGTACATCCTCAACAAGTCTGCTGCCGCTCCCGAAAACTGGGCCGCCTACCTTGGCGTTGGCCTTTTCGGTGGCATTGGCATGATGGCTTCTGCCTGGTATGTAGGCAAGAGCGCTGCAGACGCCTGTAACGCCCTTGGTGAAACCGGCAAGGGCCTGGTGAACTATCTGATGGTGCTTGGCGTGGGTGAAACCGTCGCCCTGTTCGTCATGGTGTTCTCCATGATGCTGGTGTCGTAAAAGATAAAAGAACGGGCCTTACGGCCCTACAGGTGAAGGTTGAAAGGATTATAATGGCGCGTCGCGCAATTTGATCTTGAACCTTTTGCAGATAAGAACCTCGTTCGGTGTTGAGCCGGGCGGGGGTCTTTTTATGCCTTTTTTTATTTGTCTTGTTGCATATACCCCTAGGGGGTATGTATATTTGTAGTATGAAAAATGAAAAAGATTGTTGCTGTTCCAAGAAGAAAGTTCGTGACGAAGAAGAAATCAAGAAGCTGATATCCCGTTTGAATCGCATTGAGGGGCAGGTGAAGGGCATCCGTAAGATGATTCTTTCCGATGCTTACTGTACAGACGTTCTAATCCAGGTTTCGGCGGTTAATGCCGCTTTGAACGCCTTTAGCAAGAACCTGCTGTCGAACCACATCAAGACTTGCGTGGCTACGGATATTCGTGCTGGTAAAGATGACGTAATTGATGACCTGGTGGAAACTTTACAGAAGTTAATGAAGTAATATGATGAAGTTCAAGATAAGGGGTATGAGCTGCGCCGCCTGCGTGGCTCGTGTGGAAAAGGCAGTAAACAGCATTGATGGGGTCAGTGAATGTGCCGTAAGCCTGTTGACCAATTCCATGACTGTAGAAGGTTCTGTTAGCGTCGATGATGTGAAGAAGGCTGTTTCACAGGCCGGATACGAAGCTTGCGAAATAAACGTCCAGGGCTCAGGAAAAAAGGTTGGAGAGTCTGTTAGTGAGGCATCTCTGGATGAATCCGAAATTAAGGCGTTGAAGAGAAGGCTCTTGACTTCTTTGTTCTTCTTGGTTCCGTTGCTTTACTTTAGCATGGGACATATGCTATGGAACTGGCCTTTGCCGATTTGGTTTACAGAACCGGACATGAACCATGTGGCCATGGGACTAGTGCAGCTTCTGCTTTCGGGAATAGTGCTGGTCATAAACCAGAAATTTTTTGTGAATGGATTCAAGGGGTTACTGAATCGATCCCCAAACATGGATTCGCTGGTGGCTCTTGGCTCCGGTGCATCCTTTATTTACAGTGTGGCGATTCTATTCATGATGACCCGCGGTCAGATGATGGAAGGAAGCCGTGGTGCGGAAATTTGGATGGATCATTTTTATTTTGAGGGGGCGGCAACCATCGTAACTCTTATTACGGTGGGGAAACTTCTGGAGGCCATTTCCAAAGGGAAGACGACAACCGCGCTTGTTTCCCTGATGAAGCTTTCTCCCAAGACGGCTACAATTCTGGTGGACGGCGTGGAAAAGGTTGTTCCGGTGGAGGAACTTGCTGTAGACGACCTGTTTGTGGTAAAGCCTGGAGAAAGTATTCCTGTAGACGGGGTTGTACTAGAGGGTTTTTCTGCGGTGAATGAGTCTGCCTTGACTGGGGAAAGCCTTCCGGTGGAAAAGTCCGTAGGGGATTCAGTCTGTTCTGCAACCATGAACTTGTCGGGGTTCTTGAAATGCCGTGCAGTACGGGTGGGTAATGATACAACCCTTTCCCAGATTATTCAGCTGGTAAGCGATGCCGCAGCTACGAAAGCCCCAATTTCAAGAATTGCGGATAAGGTGGCTGGAGTATTTGTTCCTGCAGTAATTGGTGTGGCCTTGGTAACCTTTGTGGTTTGGAATCTTGTGGGGGCTGAATTTGGATTTGCCTTGGCTAGGGCCATTGCTGTTCTGGTGATAAGCTGCCCCTGTGCCTTGGGACTTGCAACTCCTGTGGCGATTATGGTTGGAAACGGCATGGGTGCTAGAAATGGGATTCTATTCAAGTCTTCTGCCGCATTAGAAATCACGGGACGAACTGAAATTGTAGCCTTGGATAAGACGGGAACTATAACCAAGGGTGAGCCTAAAGTTACGGATATGATGCCTGCCCAGATTTCTGTGGATGAATTGTTGCAGGTGGCAAAGGCTCTCGAACGCCATAGCGAACATCCCTTGGCGAAGGCGATTATGGATTGTCCGTATTCAGATGGCTTGGTTGAAAAATCTGGATTTGAGGTAAATCAATTTGAAAATTTGCCGGGCAATGGATTGAAGGGATTTTTGCAGGTTGATTCTGGAAGGAGTGAAGAAGTCCTGGCTGGAAGTTTGGCCTTTATTACTAAGAAGGTGAATGTTCCTGCCAAGTTCAGAACTGCGGCCAATGATCTTTCTGAAAAAGGCAAGACCCCTTTGCTGTTCTCTAGGGATGGAAAATTCCTGGGGATTATTGCTGTGATGGATACCCTTAAGGATGATAGCCGGCAGGCTATTGAGGAGTTGAAGGGGATGGGTGTTCATGTGGTTATGCTTACTGGCGACAACAGGCGTACCGCCAATGCCATTGCAGAGCAGGCTGGAGTTGATGAAGTGGTAGCTGGAGTCACGCCAGAAGGAAAAGAGGGTGTTATCCAGAAACTTCGGGAATGGGGCAAGGTGACTATGGTGGGGGATGGCATCAATGATGCTCCGGCGCTTACTCGGGCTGATGTGGGAATTGCCATCGGGGCCGGTTCCGACATAGCAATTGATGCAGCCGATGTGGTGCTTGTCAGGAATAGCTTGCTGGATGTTCCTGGGGCAATTCGTCTTAGCCGGGCGACCATCAGAAATATTCATGAAAATCTTTTCTGGGCGTTCATCTACAACGTTATAGGGATTCCCTTGGCGGCAGGTTGTTATTATAAGCTGTTCGGCTGGAGTCTAAATGCATCCTTTGCGGCTCTCGCAATGAGTCTATCTAGTTTCTGCGTAGTGTCCAATGCCTTGCGATTGAACTGGGTGAAAGTGAAATGCTCCCGCAAGGACAAGAAAATAGGGAAGGCTTTCCCTAAGTGCATACTTCCTGTGGATTCTGTTGAGGAAAACGCTGAAGTCGTTGAAACAGAGGTTGAATCCGGAATTGCTACGGAACGCGATTTTGCTACGGAACGGACTTTCAAGGTAGAGGGCATGATGTGTTCCCATTGTGAAGGCGAAGTCCGGAAAGCACTGGAAGCCATAACAGGAGTTGTGTCTGCAAGGGCTGACCACAGGGCTGCATCGGTGTGTGTGACGTTCTGTGAAAACGTTCCGCTGGATACTATTAAAGAGGCTGTCATTAAGGCCGGCTATGAATTTTTAGGATAGCATTTTCCTAAATTTGGGCCAGCAATGTCGCAGTTCATCAAAAGATTCAACAAGTTCCTGGTAGTCAACGGCTATATGCCGAAGATTTTCCTGGCGGCGTGGATTGGATTTGTGACTGGCCTGGTGGCAGTGGCTTTCCATTATAGCTTGGGCCTTGCCACCCACTTGGTTCGAATTCCCTGGACAGGGGAGAATGCTTTACCCTGGTGGACTTTTGCCATAATGCCTGCTATTGGCGGGTTGATTGTGGGCGTCATCATCTATGTTATCGCCAAGGCTCCCGAAACGGCGGGGCAGGGTACCGACAACATGATCAAGTCGTTCCATCACGAGGGTGGCAAGATTCGTAAGCGCGTTGCTCCAGTTAAGTTCTTGACCAGCATTATTACCTTGGCCACTGGCGGTAGCGCCGGCTACGAAGGACCCATTTCCCAGATTGGTTCTGGGGTGGCCTCCACGGTTTGTCATGGTTTTAAGATGCCTCAGTCTCTGCGTCGACAGTTTACCTTGGCGGGAACTGCAGCTGGCTTGGGTTCCATATTTAAGGCTCCGCTGGCGGGTGCGTTGACCTCTGTGGAGGTTCTTTACCGCGAAGACTTTGAATCCAACGCGTTTGCAACTTCTATTGTTTCTTCTGTTGTCGCTTTTACGGTGTATATAGCCTTTGTGGGAACGGAGCCTGCCATTGCGGGTGTTCCTGTGTTCCCTTTTGCAAATACGGTGGAACTGATTTGCTGCGCCCTCCTTGGAATTTTATGTTTCCCGTTTTCCTATTTGTATGTGCGCTGCTATAGTGAATCCGAGACTCGCTTTGCCCGCTGGAATGTGCCCAATTGGATTAAACCTGCTATTGGCGGCCTGATGATTTCTGTAATTGTGCTGGCTTACCCCGAAGTGGCTGGTGGCGGTTTTGAATTCATCGGCGAAGTGATGGGGGCCATGATGCCTCATTCCATTTGGGGGGTCTTATTGCTGCTGGGTATTGTGCTGGCAAAGATCGTGGCAACGGGTCTTACCGTAGGTTCTGGCGGCTCGGGCGGTGTTTTTGGCCCGTCTCTATTTATCGGTGGTGTGCTGGGAGCGGCTTTTGCAGGTGCGTGTGAACTGATTGCTCCCGATGCCATACGTGAACCGGAAATGTTTATTTTGGTTGGAATGGCGGCGTTCTTTGCAGGGGCGGCCAAGGCTCCCATCGCAGGTGTGGTCATGGTTTGCGAAATGACGGGTAGCTACAGCTTGCTTCCGGGTCTTCTCATCGCTGCCGTGATGCATATTGCCTTCTCTAGACCTTGGAGTATTTACAAGAGCCAGGTCCAGAACAAGTTCGCATCTCCAGCCCATCGTGGGGATATGGATGTAGATGTTCTTCGCGTGACCGCAGTGGGGGACGTTATTGAACATTGCGAAATGAAGACGCTTCGTGCAGAAGATTCCTTGGGGGATGTGCTGAAGGATATTGAAGTGGATTACGTTTATCCTGTTTACGAGGGGACCTCTCGAACACCAGCAGGTTTATCTGTAGCCCATGAACAAACGGGGAATTACATAGGGCTTTTGGATATGTCCATTGTGAAGAACGCCTACATTTCTTCACCGGACTTGATTCAGCATCTGTTGATTTCTGACTGTACGGTGAAGGCTCCCATGCTCATTGATACCATGGATCTGCATTCCGCCTTGAATATCTTTATCCGCACCTCGATAAACGAATTGTGCGTGAAGAATCACAAGGGCGAAGTTATTGGCGTTTTAAGCCATAGCGCGATTTTTAAGGCTTACGACAAGATTGTAAAACAGGAAATTGCTTAGCCCAGTTCTTTTACGGCATTCAAATAATCGCTAAGGTTTCTGGCCTTGGCGATTTTCTTTATGGTACGTTTGGGTATGTCTGATTGGCCGCGGGAGGGGTCCTGCGCAGCTTCTACGGCGTAAGTCCAGAAGGGGCGAATCTTGTCCAGGACTTGGGCGTCGCCTTGGAGGCGCTTGCGGTAATCTTCTAGAATGGAGTTGTGGATTTTCAGAAGCGCTTGGAGTGGGGCTGAATCGCTAGTTTCCTTGGATTGGTATTGCGTTGCCAATGCGGGATTGGCCAGCAGGCCGCGGCCGATCATGATTCCTTTGAGGTTTGGAAAGCGGTCTGCGATGGCCTGAATATCTTTAATGCAGGTGATGTCGCCGTTGAAGATTACGGGATGTTTGCATCCTTCGTAGAACCTCTGGAAGGCGTCGAAATCAAGAGCACCCTTGTACTGCTGGACGCCTAACCGCGGGTGCATGGTAATGTGGGTGAGAGTCGCTTCGTTCAACAGGGGCAGCAGGGCGAGGCATTCCTCGGGGGAGGTGTATCCTAGACGCATCTTGATGCTGAATTTTAAGGGCGCGCGATTTGTTACTTCCTCTAGAATTTCGCGGACGATTTCAACTCGCGGGAGCAGCCCGGAACCGCGGCCAGATTTCGCCTGCATAGGGAAGGGGCAGCCCATGTTGATGTCAATCTGCGGGAATACTTCGTCGGGGGCAAATCCGCAGTCCTGTTTCAGCTTTTGGATAGCGTCTACAAGAATGCAAAATTCAGAGGTATCGCGACAAATAACTTGAGGCACGACGTTGTAGAAACGAGGGGCTTCTTCATCGCTTGTATTGTACGCCTGGTTCTCGCAATGGCAGGTGTTGGTTTGCCTGCTCTTTATAAAATCCAGGTCTTGCTGTAGATCCCGCAGTTCCTTGGCTCGGGCTTCCCCTTTTTCCACTCGGAGGAAGGGGGTGTAATAAGCGGAGATTCCTCCGGCATACAAAAAATGCGCTTGGCGGTAAGCGCATTCAGTAAAACCCTGTAGGGGAGCAAAGTGTACGGGCAAAATCTTACGACTCATGGTAAAAACCATAGCCTATTAAGAACAGCGCAGCACCTGACCCGGGCGGATCATGTTGCCCTTGATCTTGTTCAGCTGCTTAAGACGGGTAATGGAAATTCCGTACTTGCGTGCGATTTTACCCAGGCAGTCGCCACGACGAACCTTGTAGTAGCGGTGCTTGGAAAGTTCTTTTTGGTATTCGTCTTCCACAGCCTGAATTTGAGACTGCTCGATTTCAGTATTGGCAGCCAAGTAAGTGCCTTCCTGGAAATTGAAGACGGTTGTAGGGTCGATGTAGACGCCGTTGTACTTCATTTCGAAGTGCAGGTGTGCGCCGAAAGAACGACCTGTGTTGCCGCCAATACCGATGGTATCGCCGGCCTGGACTTCGTCACCGATGTTCACCTTCCAGCTGGCTAAATGAGCGTAAAGGGTTGTAAGGCCGTTGCCGTGATCAATAATGACGTACTTACCATAACCGCGACGGCGGCCCTGGTTGCGAACCAGCTTGACTTTGCCCGGGAATGCCGCCACGATGGTGCGGTCTTCGCCATGGCACAGGCCCAGGTCTACGCCACGATGCATGCGGTAGGTGCGGATTCCGTATGGCCCTGCAATGCGGCGGCTTTCTGTGGGAATCACGGCCTTGGTCATGTCCAGAACAAGCTTGCTGCTATTGTCGGTTGCAGAGGAATCTGCAGGACCCATGGCAGCGGCCAGTTCTGCGTCAGCTTCTTCCTGGGACATTTCCTTTTCGTCGTCGGCCTCGGTGCTGTCGGCTTCGGATTCTGCAATGGCCACTTCATCTGTTTTTTGGCTGTCGACTACATTCTGATTAGAACCTTCCTGAACTACAGATTCTGTATCTGTAGCGGCGACTGCATTTTCAGTAATAGGGGAGGCTGCAATTTCAGATGCGGGAGCGTCTATGTTGCCAGCATCCACGGAGTCGATGGCCGGATTGCCAGAAAATTCGCTTTCGGTAATGGAATCCGGTTTGGCAATTTCTGCGATAGTTTTGACTTCTGTGACTTGCGGTTCTGTATTGGTCATCTGCGGGATGGCCTGGGTGTCGTTGGCCCACAGGGTCAGCGGCAGGATACAGAGTGTAACGATCGTCTTTAAATTCATGATAGTGGAGCCAAAGATACATTTTTACATGCCATTTGTCATTACCGCGGTCTTTATAAAAAGAACTTAAAAAAGAACTGCGCTCCTCAACCTCAATTTTTCACCAATAATTCACAAATCAAAACCTCTCATAATTCGTAATTCATAACTCATAATTACTATATTTGCGTGCCGTCAGGGCCTATCATCCAGGTAGGTTCCTAGTCCGGCCAAAGGATATGCCTGCAAAGTTCAGGTTCGGCCGAAAAAGGATATAAAAATGGCAAAGAAAGTTCAAGACGCCCTCAAAGACATCATTTCCCTCTGCAAGCGCCGCGGTTTCATTTTCCCGGGTTCCGAAATTTATGACGGCCTGGCCAACACTTGGGACTACGGTCCGTACGGTGTTGAACTGAAGCGCAACATCAAGAACCTCTGGTGGAAGAAGTTCGTTACCAGCCGTAAGGATGTGTTGGGCCTCGACAGTTCTATTCTCTTGAACCCCCGCGTTTGGAAGGCTTCTGGCCACGTGGGTAACTTCTCTGACCCCCTGGTTGACTGCCTTGCTTGCCATGAACGTTTCCGCGCCGACCACCTGCTTGAAGAAAAGCTGGGTGACGGCTGCTGCGCCGGCAAGAACTTTGACCAGATTGCCGAAATGATGGTGGAAAACAAAATCGAATGCCCGAGCTGCGGCAAGACCGAATTCACCAAGCCCCGCGCATTTAACCTCATGTTCCAGACCGAAATCGGCGTTATCGAAGGTGAAGGTAATAAGGTTTACCTCCGTCCGGAAACCGCTCAGGGTATCTTCGTTGACTTCAAGAACATCGTTGACAACGTCCGCCCCCGCATCCCGTTTGGCGTAGGTCAGATCGGTAAGTCTTTCCGTAACGAAATTACCCCGGGTAACTTCATCTTCCGTACCCGCGAATTCGAACAGATGGAATTGGAATTCTTCTGCGAACCGGGCACCGAACTTGATTGGTACAACTTCTGGCGTAAGTACTGCTTCAACTGGCTCATCAAGGATCTGGGCGTGAACGAATCCAAGCTCCGCCTCCGCGAACATGCCAAGGAAGAACTTTCCCACTACTCTAACGGTACCACCGACGTCGAATACGAATTCCCGTTCGGTTGGGGCGAACTGTGGGGTATCGCAAGCCGTACCAACTTCGACTTGACTGCACACCAGAACGAATCCAAGGTTAAGCAGGAATACAACGACCAGGTGAACAACAAGCGCTATGTGCCTTACGTTGTGGAACCGTCTCTCGGTGTGGAACGTCTCTTGCTCGTTCTCCTCTGCGACGCTTACGAAGTCCAGAAGCTCGAAAACGACGAACGTACCGTTCTCCACTTCGACCCGAAGGTTGCTCCGGTGAAGGTTGCCGTTCTGCCTCTCGTCAAGAAGGGCCAGGTCAAGGCTAAGGCCGAAGAACTTTACGAACAGCTGCTCCAGCGCTGGAACGTGGAATACGACGAAACTCAGTCCATCGGTAAGCGTTACCGCCGTCAGGACGAACTGGGTACTCCGTTCTGCGTCACCGTCGACTTCGACACCGTTGGCGAAGGCGAATCTGATCCGGCAAAGCTTGGCTACGTTACCGTCCGTGAACGTGACTCCATGCAGCAGGAACTGGTGAAGATCGACGAACTGGAAGCATACCTGGCTGCAAAGCTGGGCTGTTAAAGAGACGCAGGGGAAAACCTAAGTTTTTCCCCTAGACTCCTTTCCTTTACTGCAAGGCTACTCGCGAGGGTGGCCTTCTTTTTTCTCTTGATTTTCGATTTTTCTGCGAAAATGGACTCCATGAACACAAAAAAGAGAAATTTGGAGTCCATTTTATATAATTTCCGCCAGTTGATTGTATATTAAGCTCCATGAACAATCCGAAAATTAATCGCCTTATCGGCTACGTTATTTTGGTCATTGGCTTTTTCCTTTTTTATAAGGGTTTCAAGCCTGTGGGGGAGTCGGACAATATTGCCGATGCGGATTTTGTTCTGTTGGCGTTGTCCGTCGCTTTTCTTGTGGGCTCCACGGTGTGGATGATCAAGAAGGTTCGCTGCCCGCACTGCAATAAGCTTTTGCACCTGAAACTGTACAACATTGACGTTTGTCCCCATTGTGGTAAATCTACAGACCCGGAAACATAACGCAACTGACTAAGACGAGTTGAAACAATAAGCCGCAAACCATAGGGTCTGCGGCTTATATTCAAAGTGCGTTTAATCGTTCCAGAAATCGGTGTCCTGCTTTACACCACAGTTCTTGGCGTTATAGACAGGTTCCTTGCCTGCCTTTCTTTGTTCCGTGTAATTCCTTAGGGCCTTGAAGGCGATGGGGGAGAGAATCAGGATGCAGGGAACGTTTACAACCACCATCAGGGCCTGGCACAAGTCTGCAGAATCCCAGGCGAAGTTTGCTGTGGAAATGGCTCCAAAGAATACGATGACCGTGGCGATAATTCGGAATACGGTCATAACGGACTTGTCCGGACGCTTGTTCATAATGAAGCGCAGGCAGCCTTCGGTGTAGTAGTAGTTTCCGATCAGGGTTGTAAATCCAAACAGGGCTATGGAGATGGTGATGAATACGGGGCCGATGTCGCCAAGGATGCTGTGCAGGGATTGCTGTACATAGGGGATGCCCTTCAGTTCCTCGCTGGGGGTGACGTCGCAGGAAAGGCACATCAGTGCTGTTGCCGTACAGATCAACAGGGTGTCGATGAATACGGAGAAAGACTGGACAAGACCTTGCTTTACCGGATGGGTGACGCTTGCACTAGCGGCAGCATTAGGGGCGGAACCCATACCAGCTTCGTTTGAGTAGAGGCCACGTTTGATACCGTACATGATGCAGCTTCCGGCAAAGCCGCCGGCACCAGCCTGGAAGGAGAATGCGTCCTTAAGGATGGTGGCAAACATGGAGGGGATGTTGGTGAAGTTGTAGATGATTACGCCAAAGGCCATCAGAACGTAGATTACGCCCATGATGGGTACCAGGTAGCTGGTAATGCGGGTGAGACGCTTGGCTCCGCCGAAGATACACGCTCCAAAGAGGGCGGCAAGAACCAGACCGACAATCTTCGGGGTAGAATCAGTGTAGAAACTGTAGCCGGAAAGGGAATCCTGGATATTGTAGGAAGCCAGCAGATTGTAGCCGATGACATAGGTCAGCAACACAAATACAGAGAAGATGATGCCAAGCCAACGGCATTTCAGTGCGGTCTGCATGTAGTAGGAGGGGCCGCCATAGGAATGGCCGGTCACAAGGTCTTCTCGTTTGTAGATCTGGGCCAGGGTAGATTCCACAAAGGCTGAGGATGCTCCGAAGATGGCGATTGCCCACATCCAGAACACTGCTCCGGGACCACCAAGACAAATTGCGGAGGAAACTCCTACAATGTTACCTGTACCAACGCGGGAAGCGGTGGAGACCATCAGGGCTCCGAAGGAAGAAATTCCGCTCCCTTGCATGGGCTTTTCCTTGGTGACGCGGATTGTTTCTGCGAACAGACGAATCTGCGGAAACTTCATCCGGATAGAAAAGTAGAGGCCTGCGACAACTAGAAACAGCGGTACAATAAACGGCTGGTATAGAAAGTCGCTAACTGTAGATACAACGGTATGAATGGATTCTAGCATGGTAGGTTAATATTAGAAAATTAGGAACCGTAATTTATGTGGATTTGTATATTTGAATCATGCTGAATAAATTTTTCAAGTCCATTATCGACCAGGACGATACCGCCATCGTTATCTGCAACCTGGAACACGAAATTGTCTACATGAACTCGAAGGCTTGCGAGGCTCAGGCCAAGCGTGGGGGAGCCGCCCTCATCGGTCGCAACCTGCTGAAGTGCCATAGCCCGGAATCCCAGGAAAAGATCCTCAAGGTGATGGCCTGGTTCCAGGCGGACAAGACCCACAACTGGGTCCATACCTTCTTCAACGAAAAGCAGAACAAGGACGGCTACATGATTGCCCTCCGCGACGAAAACGGCACGCTCATCGGCTACTACGAAAAGCACGAGTTCCGCACCAAGGACGAAACTCCTTTTTATGCCATGTAACTGTTAAGATGATGATTTAGTTTTTGGGGTGACTACTCATCTTTCACGCAGCGGACACCCCAGCCGTTGGCTTTACCGGTGAAATACATATCAAATCTGCGATTGCTTGATCCCACACTTACGTTAACTTCAGTAAAGTTAAAATCAGAATCTCTAAAGGATTGTTCTGGATTCAACAACAAGATATAGGCCTTGGATTCATTATATTCTTCGTCAATCCAAAAACCACCAATGCGCAGCTTGTGTAAAAACTGTCCATTGCTCATTCTGTAGCCGTGGCCTTTTACTTCCAGTTCAGAGTACTTGTCCGTCACGTTTCCTTGCCAGTAGCCATCGGCATATTTCGAATAACGCAATAAGTGGTTGTCTATGGTAATGGTGTATTCATAAAGGGTTGGCAGGTGCCAGCCTGTTGGGCAGGCGCTCTTGGCAGCCTCGTGGGTATAAAGTCTTCCGTAGGTTTCGCATTCAGAGGCCTGGTTGTTGTAGCACCAGCTATTTTCTGTTTCGTAATTCAGGTTGTCCGCCATAAAGGTGAGGTTGTGAAGAACTACGGTTCTATACGTCTTGTTGTCTCGAGGGTCCTTGTATGTGCCATAAACCGGTTCCCATCCATCGCCTCGACTAATGAAGTCTTGTCCGGAATAGTTCTTCACATCTCCTTTATTTGTACTGTTGGATTCTCCAAGAAACATATCCTTGTTTGCCCAAGTCCAGTTATAATCGGATGCGCAAATCCGGGTGTAATACAAATTTTCTTCAGCATACAATGCCTGAATGGTTTCGCCTAGGTTTTTTCTTGAGCAGAATCCGTATGTTTGCTCTATGTTGTTTTTTTCGCTCCAGTAGTTGTTTATACGACAAATATATTCTACGTTCTTGAATTCTTTCGTTATGCCGTGGGATTCTTCATTGCAATCTCCAAGAATGTAGTTGGTTTTTGTCATGTTCCAGCCGTAACTCTCGCAGATGCATATGGTATCTCTATAAACGCCTTCTTCGCCAATGCGATTTTCGTTGCAAAAACCCAGGGTGTAGTTTATTTCTGTAGTTTGTGTCCAAGAACCCCTGTTGCAGTAGTAGAATCGGGTACTTGTCTTGGCGACGCTGTCTTGACGTGTTGTGGTGCAGAATGCCCCGACGTTCTTTTCTAGCGTGGTCATGGTTCTCCATTTTCCCGCATCGCAGATGTAGGATGTGTAGACCTTGTCCTGGAGTTTACTGTCGCATGTTCCGTAATATTCGCTGGCAGACATCTTGGTCCAAGATCCGCTCTTGCAAATGAGGGAATCTCCCTTAAGACCTTCGTTTTCTGGAGTGCAGACGCCATACTTGATTTCCGTAGCAGATGCTATGACCCATGCACCACTTTTACAAACATAGGTGTTGCTGGCGTATTTCTTTGTTTCGTAGAGGTTGCTTGAGCTGCATGTCCCCAGAATGTCGGCCTTGGTGGCGGCTACCCATACACCGCTTTTGCAAATGACTGAATTGTCCTTCACAAGCCCTTCGTTGCTGGTAGTGCACAGTCCGTATTTTTTTTCTTCGTTGTTGGCTGTAGCCCACAATCCGTTCTTGCAGATGTAGAACAGGTTGTTGTATTCCTTAATGGCGCCTTGGTTGGAGGAATTGCAAGTCCCCAGGAAATCGCTCTTGGTGGCTCTGCTCCAGGAACCGTCCTTGCAAACGTATGCTGTTCCGGAAAGTTCTGTGATCTTCTTATCGTTGGCTGCATTGCAGCTTCCGAGAAGATCTTCTGTAATGGGGGTTTGCCATACGTGGCTCTTGCAGACCAGAGTTTTTTCTTCATCGGCAAATGTGCCGAATTTATCCTTGGTACAAATTCCGTATTTCAGTTCTTTATCGGTTGCTTTTCTCCAAGCCTGTTCAATACAGATATATTTTTCTTTGTCGTAATTTACAATGGAGTCTCGTTCGTATTGAGTACATTCGCCGTAAACTTGATCAATAGTTGCTTTGTTCCAGATGTTGGAATCGCAAGCGTAAACCGTTCCGCTGTAGGTGACTGTATCACCGACGTTTTTTGAACTGCAAAATCCAACGGTACTTTCCATGGTGGTCACTTTATAGTATTTGTTGGAACGGCAGTTGTACATGTCCCGCTCGTATACAATATCCTTCAGTTCATCCTCGTCGGCGCAAGTTGTCGGTGTCTTTTCGCTGCTGGTGTACCAGGTTTTGTTGTAACATTCGTAAATGTTGTAAGTCCGGACGGACATTCGGTTGCCATTGGAACATACCTTGGGAAGGTCGTCTTCGCTATAGACGTTCTTGGAATCCTTGACGCATCGGATGGCTGCGTACAAGGATGGATTGTACCCTTTCTTGAAAGAGGGGGTTTCGCTATCCATCGTAAAGGTGTAGTAGCCTAAAGGTTCCTTGGTCAGGAAAACTGCGTTTTCGTACATTCCTGTACAAGTGTCCAAGTCGCAGGAGCCCGTTGGGTAGATGGCGAATCCGTAGTCGTTTGTTCCCACTTGGGATTCATCGGATGTCTTCCAGGTTTTTGCGGTCCGAAGACTTTTGGTCCCCTTGGTTTGGGCCAGGAGGTCTTCCCAGTCCGACTGTTCGGCTACTCTAAAATCAGAAGGGCATTGAGGAACTTCAACACGGTACAATCTACCGTAGATCTGACAGTTTGTGGTCAGGTTGTCGTAGCAAACGCTTTGGTCGTGGGGTGCGTGGAGATTTTCTGCAAGCCAGATTTTTGTTCCGATTTGTACTGTGGGGTAGTAATGGAAATTGTAGGTGTCCTGAATGCCGTCCCGAATTACAGGAACGCCGTCGATTAGGGTAAAACCTCCTGTGGGGTCCACGCTGGAAGAACTTCTTGCAAGGCTGGAAGAGGATTCTTGGCTGGAGCTGCTACCAGAAGAGCTGCTACCAGAAGAATTGCTTCCAGAAGAACTGCTGGAATTCAGGGTGGAGGAACTGCTGCTGTCCTCGGAGCCTGAGGAACTGGAACTACCGTTAGATTCCTTTTGGGAACTGGATGACTCGTTGCCTTGTTCCTGGCGGGAGGAACTGGATTCGTCGTCCTCGTCCCAAGAAGATGAAGATACTTCGTCCAGATAGTCATTCTTTGATGAAACAGAATTTCCGTCATCGTCGCTACCGCAGGCGATTAAAGACGTGCAAAGGAGAATAAACCCCAGAAAACGATAAACCATAGTAACCCCCAATGGTTATTTTTTACAAATATAATAAAGTAGGTGATTATTAATCCTTGACGCAACGGACTGGGAAAGCGTCGTCTTTAGATGCTGTATAAAGCCTGAGCGTTGTTGAATTTCCGCTTGTGTATGCAGGAACCGGTGTGCCATTTCCGGTGCATATGTCCGATACAGAATTAGTGGGATTGATGCAGTTTATAAAGGTTTCGTCGGAATTGTATTCGTCTGCAAACCAGTATCCGCTAAGTCGCGTCTCGTAAATAAAACTGCCGTTGGCCTTTCGAATTCCAGAAGCCTTAACGTCTAAATCAGAATACCCCGTTCCATTGATTCCCTGCCATCCTGTAACAGAACGTGTACTGTATCCATAGTAGGTAAAGTACAAGTCTGCATAATCTTTTGTGATACTTGGGATGTGCCATCCAGTGGGACATGCCTTCATTGCGTCTTCGTAAGTGTAGAGTCTGCCGTACTCATCGCACTTGGAAGGACTGTTGGAATAACACCAGCTGTTCGCTGTTTCGTAGTTCAGATTGTCTGCCATCCATACTGCATTATGCAATACGATGGTACGGTATGTCTGGCCATCTCTGGAGTCTTTCAATGTTCCGTAAACGGCTTCCCAACCGTCTCCGCGGCAAACATATTCCTGACCGTAGTATGTCTTTGTGTCTCCGGTGTTGCATTCCCCTAAGTACATGGGCTTGGTTGCCTTGGCCCATAGGCCATTCTTGCACACGTAGGCTACTCCATCGGGGTCTGCGTTCTTGCCTTCACTTTCTGAAGTACAGTAGCCGTATTCCCTTTCGATGTTATTGACGATACCCCATCCTGTAGAGCGGCAAACGTATTCCTTGCCCTTATAAGTCTTTACGTCGCCAATATCGTTTGCGTTACAGGAATCAAGAACAACGTTTATTTTTGTTTTGCTCCATGTGTAATTTGAGAATCCTGCTGTCATGCAGGTATATAGCGTGTCGTTGTAAGCGTTTGTTTCTCCAGCGGTGGAGCAGATTCCCAGGTTGTAGTTGACTTCTGTTGTAGAAACCCATGCGCCTTTATAACAGACGTAATACTCTTTGCTGTATTTAAAGGTCACTTTCTTTCCTGCAGTCGTTGTTGTGCAAAAATCTCCGACTTTTTTTTCTTGGGTATTCTTGGCTCTCCAGTATAGGTCGTCGCAAATTTTCCCCAGGATAACGGTGTCCTGAATTTCGGCGGTGCAGCTCCCGTAATATTCCTGTGGGGTCATCAGGAGCCACGAACCATTCTTGCAGATAACCGTATCAGCCCTTTCTCCCTGCCGTTCGCCAGTGCATGCACCGTATTCGTTTTCGTAGACAGAGGTAAGATCCCACATGTTATTCTTGCATATATAGTTGTGTACGGTATACTTCTTTATTTCGTAGGCGTTGTCTGCAGTACAGGCTCCGAGAACCTCTTCTTTTTTTGCTGAAGCCCAGTAGCCACTTTTGCATATATACATTGCATCTTCGATTTTGCCTTCGTTGTCGGGGGTACAGGCTCCATACTTGTTTTCGTAGCTGTCTGCCTTAGACCATGCGCTTTTCTTGCAGATGTACTGGATTTCTCCATAGGGCTTCATTTCGTATTCATTTTTTGACGAACAGGTTCCGAGAATTTCGATGGTTGTCGCCTCGGTCCATGTGGAATTCTTGCAGATATACTTATTGAGCTGAACGTCTCCTTCGTTAAGTGAAGTGCAGGGGCCGTAAGTTTGTTCGAAATACGTAGACTTCACCCATGTGGAATCCTTGCAAATGTAAGTTTCATAGCCGTAGGATTCCGTTTTGCCTGTATTCTTTATGGAACATGAACCCAGAAGGTCGTCTCTGGTAGGATATTTCCATGCGTGGTCTTTGCAGATGCGGTTTTTGCTTTCGTCTGCAAAGGTTCCGAACATGCTCTCTAGACAGAGACCGTATTGAAGTTCATCGTAAGTTGCAGGTCTCCAGGTTGAGTCCTGGCATACGTATTTGGTATCGTTGAAGGTGTATATGGAATCTCTTTCGTTCTGGACGCACTCGCCAAAGACGTGTCGCACCGATGCCTTGATCCAGGTTGTAGAATCGCAGGCAAAAAGGGTGTCTTTGTATGTAAGGGTGTCGCCACGGTTCTTAAGGCTGCAGAATCCTACGGCATCTTCCATTGCGGTAACTTTATAGTAGTTTTCAGAACGGCAGTTGTAGCGGTTTCCCTTGTAGGTTGCATTCTTCAGTTCCTCATTTTCTGAACATGTGGATGGGGTAGTGGCGGTACTTGGCTGCCAGGTCTTGCTGTTGTCGCATTCGTAGTAGATGTAGTCCTTTACTGAAACGCGGTCGCCATTGTAACAGGTTTCGGGAAGATCCGATTCGCTAAAGAAGTTCTTGGAGTCCATGACGCAGCGGACCGATGCGTAGAGGGAACTGTTGAAACCACTCTTGAAGGTTGCGGAATCGCTATCAGCTGTGAATGTATAGTAGCCCAGCGGCTCGGATACCAGCATAGTGGTGTTGACCTTCATACCGGTACAGGTGTCCAGGTTGCAGGAGCCTGCGGGTAGAAGTGAAAAGCCGAATGCGTTCAACCCCTTTTGGGAAAGCTTATCGACTTTCCATTTATCTATGGTACGAAGATTCTTAACGCTGCCCGTTCTTTCAAATAAATCTTGCCAGTCTTTCTGTGTGGCGATTCTAAATCCGCTGGGACACTTGGGAACGTCGGTACGGTACAGTCTGCCCCAAATGCGGCAGTTCTGAGAAAATCTGTCGTAACAAATGCTTTGTGAATGTTCGTACTGAAGGTTTTCTGCGAGCCAGATCTTTGTTCCGATTTGAACGGTCTTGTATGTGTAATAGAATTCTTCTACGGAATCAGTTTTTATGGGTGTACCATGAATTTCGATGAATCCACCCGTGGAATCAATAGATGAACTGGAAGATGCGATTCCCTTTGATGAACTGCTGCTGGTTTCCTGGTCTGAACTGGACTTGCTATCGCTTTGGGCGTTTCGTGAGGAACTTGATTCGTCGTCCTCGTCATCCCAGAAGGATGATGAAGAGTCGTCTTCAACGATATCCTTTTTTGTGGAGTGTATGTTGTCGCTGTCGTCGCTACCGCAGGCGATTAAAGACGTGCAAAGGAGAATAAATCCCAGAAAGCGATAAACCATAGTAACCCCCAATGGTCATTTTTTCCAAATATAATAAAGTAGGGGAGGTTGCCGGAACTGACGTTTCAATTAACGGCGAATACAAAAAAGGACCTCTTTTCAGAGATCCTTTTTAGCGGGATAGACGAGGCTTGAACTCGCAACCTCCGGCGTGAC
>JAKSIF010000037.1 GCA_024398965.1 Fibrobacter sp.
TTCATTCTTCATTCTTCATTCTTCATTCTTCATTCTTCATTCTTCATTCTTCATTGTTTCTATATTACACACCATGGATCAGCAATCAGTAAATCCGGCAATTGGCTCCATTCTTGACGAACAAAAGCTCAAGAATATCGTCTATCCCGCCCGTCTCTTTAGAGCTCGCCTCAACGAAGAGTTCCTCCGTGCAAACCGCACCTGCAGGCCGTTTCTATATATCAAGATTTACGCACACCAGTACGACTTCTTCGGCTGGGGCAGCCCGAACGCCACAGTGGAACAGACCTGGCGAATCAGTATTCTGACCATGTTCTCCCACCTGCGGTTCGTGGACGTCCTCGGCTTCCTTCCCGATGGAAACGGTCTTGGCATCATCCTGCTGAATTCCGATTTGAGCAAGCTGGAATCCATCCGCAAGGAAATTCTGCACAAACTTAACGACGCAGGCCTCATCCAGTCCCTGCGAATCAAGCCCAGAAAGCCTATTTTCGAAGCCCACCTTTACATGGGATCCCAGGAAAAGACCAACCTGGAAATGCAAGCCAAGCTGGACGACTTCAATAGCGCCAACGGTGCTTTCTTTACCCTTCAGCGTTTGAACCTGGACCACATCTGGCAGCACCCCCACCGTATCCGCTATCGTCACATCGTAAAACGTATTGTGGACGTGGTTTGCACCAGCATGGCCATCATCCTAAGTTCCCCCATACTCTTGTTCTGTGCTGCAGCCGTTAAGCTCAGCGATCCCAAGGGTCCTGTCATCTTCAAGCAGACTCGCGTCGGCAAGAACGGAAAACTGTTTACCATGTACAAGTTCCGCAGCATGTACGTAGACGCCGAAGAACGCAAGAAGGAACTGATGGCCCAGAATGAAACCGGAGGCAAGACCTTCAAGATGAAGAACGACCCGAGAATCTACCCCTTCGGTCGCATTCTTCGCAAATTCAGTCTTGACGAACTGCCTCAGTTCTTCAACATCATCAAGGGAGACATGTCCATCGTCGGCCCCCGTCCTCCCATTCCGTCCGAGGTTGCTGAATACGAGCCCTGGCATCGTATGCGCCTGTCCGTAACACCAGGTCTCACCTGCATATGGCAGGTCAGCGGTCGAAGCAACATCAGCTTCGAAGGCCAAATGCGCCTGGACAACGACTACATCCGTCGAGACGGCAAGCTTGGCGACGACATCAAGCTAATTCTCAAGACCTTCAAGGTCGTGTTCAAGGGCGAAGGCGCTTACTAACAAGCACCGCATCCGAGTCTACAAAGCCAAGAAAGAACCTAGGCCAGGTTCTTTCTTTTTTATCTTTAACCGCGGTGTATGAAAATTAGGAGTTCTATGTTCAAGCGAATTCTTCCCTTGGCTATTGCCGCAGGCACCGCCTACGCAGCCACAGTTTCCGTAGACCCATCCGCAGCAAAGCAAACCGTTGTCGGTTTTGGCGGAGGCAGTGTATACTATCAAGGCTGGATTACAGCTTTGGGTGCAGAAACCCAGGAAGCACTTTACGACACAGCCTTTACCGGATTGAACCTTTCCCTCCTTCGAATCGGCAACTGGCTTCAGGCCGATACCGCAACCGTCAGCAAAGATGACATCACCATCGTTCAGGCAGCCAAGAAACGCCAGGGCAGCAAGCTGAAGATTGAAATGTCCAGTTGGTCTGCACCAGGCAGCCTCAAGCCCAGCGGAAGTGTCAATGGCAAAGATGGTTCCAGCAAGTCCGAAAACAGTCTTAAAAAGGCCAGCGGCGACACCTATGGCGCCTACGCCTACACCGAGTTCGCCAACTGGTGGAAGAAGAGCCTCCAGGCATATTCCGCTGCAGGCATCACTCCCGACTACATTTCCCTGCAGAACGAACCGGATATGGAAGCCGACTACGAAGAAACCCTCTTCGAGCCTACAGAAACATCTGAAATCGCCGGCTACAAGGAAGCCCTCAACGCAGTCCATGCAGCAGTTGGCGGCACAGTCAAGATTCTTGGACCGGAACCTCTGGGTATCGGCTACAACAATTTCCAGAAGTACACCAAGGAATTGGACCAGACCAAGTTGGACGGCTACGCCTACCACCTGTACCACGCAGGCGACGGCAACGATGACGCCTGGGATAACTACCTGAAGCCAGAAAATTTCCGTAAGGCAATGTCCGCTATCGGAACCGAATACGGCACCAGCGGAAAGCCCATTATCATGACCGAATTCTGCAACATGCTGGACAAGACCCGTGAAGAAGACATGGTGGGTCTCGCACATATCATGCAGATTGGATTTACCGATGGTAACCTTGGCGGCTACATCGCATGGGAACTGTTCTGGGGCGAAGGCCGCGGTCAGCTTCTCGGCGTTTGCACTGCAGGCTGGGGTAGCTGCAAGGAAGACCAGATTGTGGTCGGTCCTGAATACCACGCCCTCCGCCACTACTCCAAGTTCGTGAACCCGGGCTGGAAGGTCATCTCCGCCTCCACCACCGAAGCAGACCTGAAGACCGTCGCTTTCCAGAGCGCCACAGGCGACTCCGTTTCCGTCATCGTTATCAATACTGGCAAGACAGCAATCAAGCTCGACAATCCTGCACTTGCCGGCTACGGCATTGCAACCGCGGTCCAGTCCAAGGAAAACGGTTTCAAGAGCAAGAACATCACCGTAGCCAGCTGCACCATGCTGCCGGCCCGTTCCGTCACCACCTTGGTTTACAAGAAGGGCGCAACCACTCCCGCCGTAACCGCCTGTGCTGACGAAACCACAGATCCTAATTACTCTACTCCGGTGGTTACCCCTGCTGCAGACGTCGTAGTAGTCGACTACTCCACCACAACAGACGTTTCCTCCTGGCAGGCAATCAGCGAAGACCTGTCTCCGGTAACTTACGTAGCAGACGCCCTGGATGGCGTTACCGGTTACGCCAGCGTTCCTCTGGCAGGCTGCGAACAGGCCGAATGTGGCTACAAGGCTCAGCTCATGAATATCAGCGACGAAGCCGCAGCTGCACTCAGCTCCTGCTCTGAACTGGTCATTACCATGCGCAGCGCCGAAACCTCCAACGCCTATGTAAACGTCGGTGGTGCCGCCGGCTCCAGCTGGGTAGACTACCAGTACGGCAGTCCTGCCAATGCAGGCAAGTGGAGTGAAACTACCGTCGATCTCGAAAAGGAAGGCCAGAACGGTTCTACAGCTCTCACCTTCAACAGCGATGCCAGCGGCATCTATATCGCAAAGATCGTGGCCACCGGTTGCTCCTCCAGCGCAATCCACAAGGCACCGCTCTTTACCGCCAACGACCGCTTCATGACCGCCAAGGTCTTCGACGTAAACGGCAACCTGCTCTGGACAGGCCTCAAGGGCCAGGCCCTTAACGCCGACGGCAGCCTCCGTCTGGATCTCCATCAGGGCGTGTACCTGCTGAAGACCAAGGCTGGCACCATAAAGGCAATCAAGAAATAAATAAAGGCTGTCTGCCCCCAGCAAGCAATAATTTGCAAGGCTCCGCTTCCTGCGGGGCCTTCTTTTTACCGCGAAAACCAAACGCAAAAAGGACCGCTTTTAAGCGGTCCTTTTTACATGGCCAGCCGCAAGCAATGCGGCCCGTCCGGCAACTAACCTTCGGCCAAGGCGTCCTTGTATTCGTCGACGGTTGCGATGTATTCGTCGATCATGTCTTCCTTGGAATCCAGGTAGGCAAGAATCTGTTCCAGATGTTCCTTCTGGAACACGGCCTTCAGCTGGCGGGAAGCGTGACCACGATAACCCCATTCCTTGAGGATTTCGTCGGTTACAACAAAGGAATCATTCATGGAAACGAAGCGCATGGGGCCATAGACAGCCCAGTTGTGTTCCATCTGCATGCATTCCGGTTCTTCCAGTTCCGGATTTGCCATGTAGCGCTGGATGTGACGGGTACGGACATCCTTGATCTTGTCGATACGCATGTAACCCATGATCAGGTACTTGTTGCGCATTTCGGAATCGCTCAAGCCTTCGTAGCGGGTTCCGAACAAAATATAGCGGCTCTTTGCCTTGAGGATAGCATTCACTGCCTTAACATTGTAGCAGCTCATGAGACCATAGGTGCTGGTTTCGTAGTTGGGTTCATAAAGGAACCCCTTGCCATTTTCGTTCAACTGGTCACGTACAGGCATTTCGGACTGATGGCTAGTTTCCACATAAAGGAGGCTACCGGCGGCGTTGCCACGGTAATCCTGCCAACCATCAAGATTAATCTGAGTCTTCGGCATTTTTTATTATTCCACTCGATTAAGTTAAACTTAGACAACCCCGAACCAAGGTCCGGAGTCGCCCCTAATTAAAGCTATCTTAAGCAGACCGTGATACCCGGTCCGCCCTTTTCTTACACGCAAGATACAATTTACTGATTAAAAAGTCAACGACTCTGCGGAAATATCACGCATTCCAAACAAAAATGCGCCTTTTTCGAAGAATTTCGCAGTATCCGTGGTCAAAAAACTGGTTTTTCCATTTTTTGTAAGGCGGCATTCCATCTCCGGATGGCGGCGCAAATAGTCCACCGTCTTGTCTGCAACGATGTCGCCCTGGAACACCAGGTTTACCCCCTGAGGCAGAGCCCCGCGGATTTCCTTTTCCAGAAGGGGATAGTGGGTACAGGCCAAGAGTACCGTATCAATTTCAGGGTCTTCCGCCATCAAGGAGTCCACTTCCTTCTGAACAAAGAAACGGCTTCCTTCGGTCCCCCGTTCACCGTACTCCACCAGAGGTACCCACATAGGGCAAGCATGTTGCGTCACCTTAAGTTCTGGGTAGAAATGCTCAATTTCAAGCAGGTAGCTTCCCGACGAAACTGTACCCGCCGTAGCAAAGACCCCCACATGGCCGGTCTTGCTGAACTTGCCAATTTCCTCGGCAGTGGGGCGAATAATACCCAACACCCTGCGGTCTGGGAACTCGAAGGGCAAAACATCCTGCTGGATGCTTCTTAGGGCTCGGGCCGATGCCGTATTGCAGGCCAGAATGACCAGAGGGCATCCCCTGGAAAAAAGTTCGCGTACAGCCTGGAGCGTATAGCGGTAGATAGTCTCATAACTACGGGAACCATAGGGAGCCCTAGCGTTGTCACCCAGATACATATAGTCGTATTCCGGGAGGACCCTTTGCAGGTCCTTCAAAATAGTCAAGCCACCGAAGCCCGAATCAAAGACACCGATCATAGCACCTTCACCATCATGTCGCGAACCATGGGAGCCAAATCCTGCTTAGGATCCAGATTGGGATTTTCCTTAAGCATGGCAGAGACATCAATAGGATCTAACAAGGTAACATGAACCTTGCAAGGCTTGGTATCCTTACGAGCTTCCCATACGGCAGCGGTTCCCCTAATGACAACCGGAAGCACGATGCCGTTATTTTCGTAGGCAAACCGGAAGGCGCCACTCTTAAAGGGACCCATCTTTCCATCCTTGCTACGGGTTCCCTCGGGGAAGATGAATACCTTAGGGGCAGTCTTGGATTCAGAAATCACCTTACGTACAGAGGCGGCTGCACCGCCACGGGTACGGTTCACCAGAATGCAGCCAATCTGCTTCATCCAGAAATTCAGGAAGGGCACCTTGCCCAGGGATTCCTTCGCCACAAAGCCGATTGTTCTCTGAATTGCCAGGAACACCACCGGAATATCCGAGAAGGAACTATGGTTACCAACTACAAAGACCGGGCGGGACCAATCAACCTTGCCAAGGACGGCCTGGTTATCAATGGTCAAGTCTACGCGAAGCATCTTCATGCAAAAGGCGGCAAAGAACTGGACACGAACATCAATCCAAGTTGTAAGATCCTTTCCGTGAATCATGCGGGCAAAGGGCGCGCGAATCATCTGGAAGCACATGTAACCCAGCACGATAAACACAACGTAGAATCTGAAGATAATCAAAGGCATATAAAAATCCGAGTAAGGCTTTTCCTTGGGAAGAAAACGGGACCGTTTCAGTTTGCGGAGTCGCCCCTTCCAAAATCTTTTTTTGCAATATAACAAAATAAGAACAGCCTCCGCCCTGGTCACCCCCACGTAATACAGCCTACGTTCCTCCTCCATCTGAAGCTTACGCTGTTTTCTTGATCCAAGACATTCTCCCGGTGTAAGTTTCTCAGACATTCCTGCGTAATAGACCACCGCATACTGCAACCCCTTGGAAGCATGAACGGTCTCCACATGAACGCCATCTTCCACACCCTCCCCCGCCACCGGAATTCCATAATCCTTCAACGCCTCCTCATAATAGAGACGTTGTCGATTGTACCGCACAAGAATCGCAAAATTCTCCCATTTCAGGTCGTAACCTTCCCGAAACTCCTTGATGGAAGACACCACCCTGACCATTTCCTCCACAGGGTTTTCCGAAGTCCAAATTTCAGGACGACGATTTTCCTGATAAACGGGATTACCCTTCGACCCTTTGGGATTACCCGCACGCAGAACTTTTCGCAAGTGAATCGGCTTATTCGTAAAGATTCCATTGGCCAGCTGCAGAACATTGGGCACAGAACGATAGTTCCATTCCAGACGGATCAACGTACTCTGTTTAAAATCTTCGCGGAACCTGTTGATGTTTCCAATGTCCGCCCCTCGAAAACCATAGATGGCCTGGTCATCGTCACCCACAACAAACAGCTGGTTCCTATCCCCAAGAATATTTTTCACCAAACGATACTGGGTAGGATTGATATCCTGGTATTCATCCACAAGGATTTCTTCCCAAAGACCGCGGAAATAATCCCTAGCCACAGGAAACTCTTCCATCAGGCGGATCGCCAAATAAATCAAATCCTCAAAAACAACCTGCCCCGTTCGCAAGACTTCCTTCCGTAAAGGCTCCAGCTTCGCTTGCATCAGGGAACTGTACCCGTAGGCAAAAAGATTTTCCCTGGACAGTCGTCCCGATTTTAATTTCAGTTTCGACAACTTCTGCAAAAATTCCCGGTCAGAGGAGTCCGTCGGTGATGGAATTTTTTCAAAGCCAAGCATTTCATAGGCAGGCACAAGAGCGCCTCCATCGCAGGGAACCTTGCACTTAAGCATATACAAAGCGAGAGAGTGGAAGGTACACAGCCTCACCCCTGCATTAGGGAACAGCGCCTGGACACGTTCCCGCATTTCTGCAGCAGCCTTCGCTGTAAAAGTCAAGGCAAGAATCTTGTCGGGAATAACACCGCACAAAATGCGATACTGAATCCGCTTCGTCAGCACCGATGTTTTTCCGGAGCCGGCGCCTGCCAGAATTAAAAGTTGGGCACCAACGTTATGATCATGTAAGACAGCGGCTCTCTGGTCGGAGTTCAATCCGGCCAAAATGCTTTCGGCATCCATAGATGTTCCTAAGGGAATGGTTCACTACCGCAACGCCGGCGGAAGAAACCTTATCTAGAAACGGACTGGACTTAGGCGGCCCAGCCGACCGCATTAATCTTTTTTCTTGCTATCGCCAAGCAGGAAGACAAAGGCGCCAAACAAGCTAAGAACAAGACTTACAAAATAAGCCAATAGCTGAATGACGACAGATTCCAGGCTTGCAACCCCAGCCTTTGCAAACAGGGACTGGGCCAAAAGTTCGCGAGGGCCAAAGCCACCGATGGATATAGGCAAGGCACTGACAATGGCCACCAACGGGATGTAATAGAAATACCAAGAAATGGAAAGATCGACACCAACCGCAATACCGCAAAAACAATGAACTAAAATTCGAAGGCCCTGGGTAAAGGCAGAAAGAATACTGATAAACACCCAGAGCTTAACGGAACGGAACTGCTGAAAGCGCTGGAACATATGGATCAGTCGACCATTCACTTTCTCGGGGAATACCTTTGCCAAAACCTTACAAAGAAGGTTGCCAAGACGACGACTGAACAGGGAGGCAAACAGTCCGCAGAAACCCAGGAAGATCCAGAAGGACGGCCACATGAAAGCGCGCTGCGCCTCATCATGCATAAAGAACAGTAAGCCCATAGCCAGGGCAAACAGCGTAATAAAGAACAAACCAAAAAGACGGTCAAAGAACGTGGCTGTAAGGCCCGCTCCCACAGAATCCTGCCCACCCTGCATTCGGATGTCGTAGACCTTCTTTGCATCACCGCCCACATTGCCAGGCATGAAGTTGTTAAAGAATAGGCCTACGTAATACAGCTTTAGCAAGCGACTGTAGGACAAGTGAACGTTCTGTTTTTCTAGAAGCAACTTCCACTGAAGACAGGCCGTAAAGTTGGAGGCACCAAGGCAAACCAAGGCCAACAGCAACGGAAGCAGGCTCTTGCTGTCAAACAGGTGGTAAAGGTCATCTACACTCCAGTCCGGAGCCATCACAATATTACGATACACAAAGTAGGCGGGAACAAGAGTCACCACCAACTTGAGGCAAAACACCAGGAACGATTTCAGAGAATCATTCCTCATCTACGTTTTCCTCGACCTGATGTTCAATCAGGGAATCCTGAAGCATGTTGAGGGTCAGTTCCGCAGCAGTCTCCCAACGGAATTCATCGGCATAAGCCTTCGCCGCAGAAGCAAGACGAGTACGCAAGTCATCGTTACAATAAATGCGGTCCATCTCGGAAGCGCAGGCGCTGGCATCACCCGCCTGGAACAGTAGGCCAGTTTCACCATTACGAACGCTATCCCTAAGTCCCGGAACATCGGACGCAATCGTAGTCGTACCAAGTTTGGCGGCCTCAACCACAGTCAAGCCCCAGCCTTCCTTGTAGCTGGTCTGAAGCAAGGCAACCGCGCCAGCCAGAAGTTCGCGCTTTCGTTCGGCACTGACAAAGCCCAACAGTTCAACCTGGTTAGAAAGCCCCCGCTGTTTCAGCCAAGCAGGAATCTTCTTCAGCAAAGGGCCATCTCCAGCCACCATAAGTTTTACATCGGGATGGCTCTTGGCGAATTCCTCAAAGGCTTCCAGCGCGGTCCAGACACCTTTGTACTTATGGACTCTGGAAAGCCACAGGAAGTAAGGCAGCCCGGAATACATTTCCAACGGACTTCCATCTGCAGACAAATCAACCCTGCAGTCGTCAGAACCATTGTAGATAACAGCAATGCGGTCTTCCTCAATGCCAAGCTCAGACAGTTCACGCTTGGTACTGGGGCTTACCACAATGAAATTTTCTTTGCGATACACCCAGGGAATAATCCGTTCAAAGAACCACACCACGGCAGCCACCGGGAAGGACGCCTCATGGAAAATGGAGGTTCTCCACAGATGATGCATCTGCACGATGACCGGCTTCTTGATCAAGTAAGGCGTAAAGAGCGGCAGCTTGTTCAAGTCCTCAAGGACCACGTCGAAGTTGAATTCCTTGTCCAGCTTTCGAATATTCATGGCAACGGTCAACTGGAAAAGAAGGTCTCCACCCTTGCGGACAACCTGGATTCCATCAACCATTTCTCGTTCCTTGCACCCGGCAAAGGCCGTGGTCAGTAGAACAACCTGATGGCCAGCGGCGGCTATCAAGGAGAATATTCTATGCAAATGTTTCTCGGCACCACCGGCAGCGGGGTGCAATCGATCGCGGTAATTTACAACAAGTATGTTCAATTCTTACGACTTAGGGCTTTCGACCCAAGACTCCAATGCAAAGCTGAGTGTAATGCATAATAGGACGTGTCGCCAAAGAATCCAGGAAGGATTCCTTCAGCTTGTGGTAGACAGTCCCCTGGAGCGGATACTTGGGAAGTTCGATTCCAACCTTGAAGCCCACTTCGCGAAGCATTCGGTAGTAAAGGTTGGGACGCATCCAGTCGCCGTATGTATAAACGGTTTCAAAGCCAGCGGTGGTCATAAGCTTTTTAAGCTGAGGCATGGTAAACTGTGTTTCCCAGCCAGCAAACCACTTGTCCATTGCAATCAGGATATGCTTGATTACCGTGTAGGGATGAACCGTCTGAGGAACATCGCAAAGGCAGTGGCCACCGTGTTTTAAAATTCTGTAGTTTTCCTGAATCAAGGGAAGGGGATCCTTAAAATGTTCCGCCAGGCCCTGATGGAAAACAAGGTCAAAGGTTTCGTCGGGGAAAGGCGCCTTAAAGGCATCACCACGGACAAGGTGCAGATTTTCCTGAATGTTTTCCTTTTCGCGAAGGGAGTTCACAATCTTCAGGCTGTTTTCGGCAAAGTCCAGAACATAGACTTCGGCACCAAGGCGTGCAAGTTCCGCACTGTCTCGGCCAGTGCCCGCACCAACTTCAAGAACCTTCAATCCCTTCAAGTCAAAATTTTTCTTGATTGCTTCCAGCACAGACGGAGACGAGGGATACACCTTGTCCATATCGTTCTTGCGCTTCCAAAACTTATTCCAAACGGACTGATCGGGCTCTTTAATCGACATAACGGCGAAAATATATCAAAAACGAAAGGCACTCATGATCTCAGCACTCATTTTGTCAACAATTGTTGCGTCTGCACGAAGTATTGACATCAAAAAAGTCACAAAAGCTATACAAAACAAGTCAAATTTCAATAAAAATGACAAATATGTTTAAAATTATAGACAATTTACTATTTTTATGACAAAATTTCACAAAAAGGACACGATTTTTAAGCAAGAAAAGCAAAAACTCGCCACAGTGCGTTAAAATTTTACACTATTGGCACGCAACTTGCTTTAAAAAAAGCGATATTATAGGAGTAAGGTTTTTAAAATGCATATTGATTCTACAGACACCACTCTTAAAAGATACCTAGAAGATATTCGCCGTACCGCTCCTCTTTCTCGTGAAGAAGAACAGATCCTCTTCCAGAAGGCAAAGGAAGGCGATAAAATCGCTCGCAAGAAACTTATCTCCGCTAACATGCGTTTCGTATTGAAGGTTGCCATTCAATATCGTGGCTGCCCCATTCCTCTGCCGGACCTAGTCAGCGAAGGCGCTATGGGCCTTGTCCGCGCAATCGAATCCTTCGAACACACCCGTGGTCTTAAGTTCATCTCTTATGGTGTATGGTGGATCAAGGCTTACATCACCCGCGCAATCAACGAACAGGGCAACCTCATTCGTCTTCCGGCAAACCAGCACCTCCGCGTGCGTAAGGCTTTGCACGAACAGTCCCGCGGTAAGGAAATCAACGAAGAAATCCGTGAACTTATCCAGATTGGCCAGCGCGGCGTTTCCTTCGACAGCCCCCTTAAGGCAGACTCCAAGGCTACCTACGCCGAAGTCCTCCCCGATAGCGGCGCATCCAACCCCGAAGCCGAATCTGAAATCCAGAGCGTCGAGGCTCTCGCCCGCGACCTCATGGAACAGCTGCCGGAACGCGAAGCAAAGGTCATTACAGGCATCTTCGGCATCAACCAGGAAGCTCCTCAGACCCTTCGTGAAGTGGGCGAATCCATGAACATCTCCCACGAACGTGTTCGTCAGCTGCGCGACCAGGCCCTCCGCCGTATTCGCAAGTACAACAGCAAGGAATTCCTCCAGGAAAAGAAGGACGCATTCTTGGCTGCCATCAACAAATAATGACATAAGCCCGCAGCACTCTGCGGGTTTTCTTTTTACGCAAAAAGGTTCCGCATCGCGGAACCTTTCTTGCATTTTCATAAACCGTTTTTATTTCTTCTTGGACTTTTTGCGGCGAACGCCCCACTTATCCTTTATTTCTTCTTCGATCTTACGGTTTTCGTAACGAACGATCATTTTGAACTGCACGTTATATACACCAGTGCCAACGAAACGGCCCTTATGGTCCTTGAAGTTCCAGTTCACAAAGACCTTCTGATCTGTTTCCAGGCAATTCCCACCAAACTTGGGGCTGTTACAAGGTACCGTGATAATGGTATCGTTCACATACTGGCCCAGATGATCAAAGTAGTTCACGATGAAGGAAATAAACACTTCCTCCGGTTTCAAGGAATCCAGGACCGACGGGTCATAGGAACCATCTGCAGCGACCTGGGCATGATCGATAAGTTGTGGCACGAATCGTTCACCCAGCTGAACCAACTGACCAAGGGCTCCTTCCTTTTCCATATCTTCCTTTGTTGTTGTCCCAGGAACATAGCGGATATTAACAGAGCTTACCGTCTGCAGAGTGTAGGTCTTGTTGCTATCCTGGTCCACAATTCTATCGCTATTGGCGTCAAACTCGCCCATGTTGGTGGATTCCACCAGGTGATTCAGCAAACCACCAATAATAACAGACTGGGGATTTTCGCCTGCAATGTTTCCATAGTTGTCGCGGATCTCATCCTTGGCGCCACGCTTCACAACCAGGGAATCGCCAGGCAGGATTGTCGCCACGTCACCATCTATAATAAGCTTGGCAGAATATCCATCTGCTGACCAGTCAATCCTCTTGGGATCAAGATCGAAGATTTCCTTGCCATGAATATAAGAGAAGTAATCATCACCCTTAAGATTCTTGGTCATCACAGGTTCGGAGAAGAAGATCGTCAATGTATCCGCCTTCTTACCGTAACTAAGAGTAGCCCTAGAGACCACAGGAGACATTCTGTCGACCAAGGGCGCAGTTTCTTCACTTACAAAGGTTTCTCCGAAAATCTTATAGTAAGTGTATACATTGGCCTGAGGCAGATCTTCACTGATGCTGGTCACGCCTTCAGCCAATCTTGTTGGAGAAACAACGTTCCAAATAACCCTGGTAGAATCCTTGGGGTCAATAGTCAAGTCAGCAGGTTGAGCCTGAAGCTGGATAAGCATTCCGCGGAAGCTATACCAAGGATAGGTCATATGCAGCGTTCCCTCGATATCTTTCGCTGTCAGCTTAGAATCAAATACCGACACAATCTGGTCAAGGGTTCCATCGCCATCAGTATCCCAATATTCCACGTTAACCACAGAGGGGAACCTGTCTACCACAGTAACAGCAACTTCACGTTCATATTCGTCGGAAGTAATCAGAGGAAGACTTTCGAAGACTACACCCGGATAGAGAGACACACTATCTTTCATGTTTCCCTTAAGGCCAAACTTCTTGCCCGTTAGGATAATGATATCCCTGGTCGGCATATAAACTCGTTTAATCTGGTCCAATTCAAAGCCATAGCGTTCTGCTTCCTGCTTAAGCATGACCAGCATTTCAGGAGAGCCTACATCGGCAGGAATCAAGTCAATATTAAACTGAATGAACAAGGAATCGAGTCCATCGCTATTTCGAATTGCGTAGGCATTCTTGATAACATTGCTGCCCACTTCTACAAGGGGAGATTCTCGATAGTATACGGCTCCGCTACCACTCTTGTCACCGTAGGCAATTATAGCCTTTGCTCCATCAGGCAATTCCCCTACGTTGGGAAGGTTCAAATTTGAGGCATCGACAAGAATGCGATCGCTGGAAGAATTCATCTTTGGCTTCTTGCAGTCTAGAGTATCCTTGCCTATCACAAGCTTTACACCTTCCAGGTAATAAGACGGAGAAAGAGGATCCTTCAAAAGGATTTCCACATAGTCAAGTTGTCCATCTCCGCTGGCATCCTTGATATACCCCACACGAGAATCCGGAATGGGGTCGTAGAAGTTGATGTTATCGATAATGGCCATCTGTCCATCACCGTAAACCCTAATGGAGCCACCTTCTACCACCTGATCTGCAGTCACATAGATGACGACACTGCCGTCAGAGCCGATTGTCAAGATTTGATTTTTCGATCCATCACCGGGATTCACCACATCTACGCGACCATCCGTTTTCAAGGTAAGGGAATCCGCATTACCAAAGAGTTCCTTAACCTTATCCTTATCAAGAACAATGGCCACAACTTGGCCCACCTTGGCAGAATCCAAACCGGAATTGTAACGCAGATCCAACTCAATACCGGAAGGATCATCCGTTAGCAAATAGCTGTTTCCATCAATAATCACAATATTGGGATTCTTTGGATCCGGATCAACAGGGGTCAGGACAACAACCTTATTAACCAGGGAGTCTCCTTTTTCAAAGTCGTCGGCCGAGGGATAATCATCCAGGCCATCCCCATTCTCAAAGTCCTCATCCGTAGCGCCAAAATACACATTGGAAGAGCTAGACTGGTCGTCAATGTCAATACCGGAGCCATTGTTCTTGCTGGAGGAAGAAGAGTGAGAACCATGGTTTCCGTCACTGCTGGAAGAACCATTTTCATTACTACTAGAACTTACATCACCACCAGCAGAGGAGCTGGATTTTTCGTTGTCACCACCGGAGCTGCCCGGAGTTTCGCTGCTGCTAGAAGTTTTGTCTCCAGAACTGGAACTTTCACTTCCGCCTTCAGAAGAACTGGACTTCTCCCCTTCGTCATTGGAACTGCTTGAATTACCAGATTCACTGCTACTGGATCCATTCTCGCCAGAACTGGAGCTTTCATTTTTGCCCGCGGATGAACTGGAGGAAACCTTTTCACTACTGCTGGAAACAACATTTTCACTACTAGAAGAAAGCTTAACTGAACTAGAGGACTTTACGCTACTTGAAGAGGATTCAGAACTGCTGGACCAAACCACAAGAGAAGAGCTGCTCATGGAACTACTGGACAGTTCTTCGTCAGAACCCGTGTTTGCGAAGTCACGAACAAAGCCAACGCCGGAAAGCGGGGCTAAGTCATCCAGGTAATTATCCACCCACTGAACATGAATCAGCACGTTATCGTTGATACGCTTTCTTGGATTGGACGCATAGTCAACGAAAATCATATGGCCCGTATTACTAGCCACAAAAAGATGACCATAGCCGTCGGTGGTACCTTGGTCAAGTCGCCAACCCACACCGGGAGTTCTCGGGCCTGACATATTGGCTTCTGATTCAACAAAGAAGTATTCGCGCAGATCGATAGTCGCTACAACCCTTGCCTTAATCGAACCATTTTCGCGATAAGGCTCAATCTGCACAATCTTGGATCCACCAAATACGAAAATCGTCTGGGAGAACTTATCATAGGCGCCACCATGAGCTCCTTCCAAGGAGTCGATAAGGATTCTTGTCTTGAACGCCGTGATAACGGAATCACCTACGGTTCCGCCAACGGTTCCCACATTTTCCTTAGTCACCTTTGTCCATGTAGTATCAATGAACATACCGAAGTACGAGCCGGCAAGTCGGCTCTTGACGCTTGATTCAGAACAAAGTTTTCCTGTAGTGGTATTCGCCTCGCAGCCGCCGCCATAGTAGTCGGAATAGGTAAAGAATGCAGTCCCTTCTCCATCCCAAATGATTGTCGCCAAATCCTTGTCTTTACGGCGACTGGCAGATTCCGCATTCAAGGTGACATGGTAGCCCTTGTCAGCAAAACTTTCAGTATTAGCAGCCTCCGTGGAAAAACGGTACAGAGGTCCAGGAATACCTGCCCCCCACAGCCATTTCTGCGTAGGATCCATCATCAAATGCCAGAAGCCGCTGGTACTTGTTGCAGGGGTCGCCGTTTTTACAAGGCACTTGCCGCCCTGTTCCTTAGCGTTCTTACTCACCTTATAAACACTAGTTCCCTGACCAGCCACGAGCAGGTCTCCATCAGGATGATGAACAATACCGTCGGCACCTCTCACCCCGTCACTCATGGTGCACAGGGTTTTCTTATCCGTGGGTTTCATCTGAAGAACGCCAGCACCATTGTACTGGTAGCTAATGCTCTTGACACGGTCTTCTTTCTCGTACTTGGTATAGTACAAGGTTGCCTTTGTAGAATTCTGAGGAACAATATCGCCTATTCGAAGAATCCAAATACCCGTCGCTGGATTTTCCAGAGGGTTTACAACAGTCTGTGCCACGACAGGAATTCCTGCCATCGCCATCAGAAGCATCTTCACAATGTTTTTTACGTTCATCATTTTGGCATCCTCCGAAATAGTCTCTAGAATTTCTACTGCTTTACAGCAGAAATACCCCATCTAAAGACCCTTTCAATCTTAAAGTCTTCTCTAGCGCCGTAAACCTTGACGTTAAATTTAGCGAGATACACTCCAACACCAACCTTACGTCCATTATCAGCGCGCATGTTCCAGCGAATATAAAGCTTGTCTGGATTTTCCAGGCAGTTTCCGCCAAAGAAGGTATCATCGCAGGCAATCTTTCCTGAAGCACTTCCCACATAGGCACCCAAGTTAGTGTAAATATGCAGTTCCCACGACAAGCCGATTTCATCTAAATCAGGTTTAAAGCCTCCAATGGAATCAGACTTCATGATGGTTGCAAAGCTCACATCCATCAAGACACCAAGAGAAGACTGATTTTCCTTATCTAGCTTATCCTTCACATGGTCAATCGTAAACGGCTTCACTCTTCCGCTCAATTCTTCAGCACGGTTCAAGTCTGCGAAGGAAGTGGTCTTCATGATAACACGGGGATCCCCCTCCACCATGACAGACGGAGATAGTTCCGAGACCTTGTTTCCGTTGACATCGACAATGCCAGATACAAAGTTACCGAATTTTACGGAGTCCGCAGGATTCATTCGCTCGGACAGATCTTCACCAGCCTCCAGGTAGAAGGTTACAACACGACCATTATTGCTCCATTCTGCGGACCCAAGATTGTACGTCACCCAAGAACCATCTACATAGAACAAAAGACAATCATCCGTTAACGTGAAATCACTATAATCAACAGCCTCGGTAAATGTCACGCTGAACCTGTCCGGCTCCATTTCCTGGAAGGATTCCGGATTCAAGAAGGTTCCCGCAATGAGTGGCGGCATATAGTCATTCATTTCGCAGGTTGTCTCTTCAAAGGATTCCTTGCCATCAATCACGATCCTGTTTCGTACTACGGCATAGCCATACTCTTCCCTACCGTTGTAGGAGCGAGTAGAGTCGATGGACGTCAGCATTTCCATCACCCCCATTTTTTCCGGGTCAAGCCCATAGCCAAGAATCTTGCCATCACCAGAAAGATTGAAATCCTCTGCATCTGGAGTAAAGGAAAGAACCTTTCCCTCCGTGTCCAGCCAATAGAAGGTGATTTCCACATTCTTCAAATCTGCAGACGAAATCGGCATATCGAAACCGATGGACACGCTATCCATACGGCCATCGCCATCCCTATCATAGAAGCCGTTGTTTTCGTTATCTGCGTAGATTCGCCCTGCATTCTTGACAACGACTTCCTGATTATTTTTTGCCGTAGGAATGCCATCTTCCGCAGTAAGAATTCCATCTGGGCATTCCTCCTTTTCGCATATCGTCTGAATTTTCACCTTATCACCAATGGCAACCACGCCCGATGCCACAACAAAGTGCCAAACACTACCATTCTTATCGACGGACTCCACATAGATGGACTTGCCGTTAAGCATCAAGCCCTCACCCTCTTCCCAAGACTCGTCCACCCTCTTGTTGAAACGAACCACCAAGGTGTCGCTGCCAGAGTTCCCCTTAATCAAGGTAGCTTCCTGAATAACAGCTCCAATACGGTCGTCAAGTTTCGTTCTAAGGGTATCGCATCGATTTCCAACAGTTGTGCAAAGATAAGCCTTTACAGCACCACTGGCATCATCTCCCTGAACCAGGACATCGACATCGGGAAGACCGTAACCGCCCTTGGTCTTCTTTTCTTCACCGGAAAATTCCTTAAACCTGCCCTCGGTAGGCCAGCTGTAATAAAAATTCTTGACCGTGGAGGAATCCATATTGCCACTGAACCACGTTGCAATACTGTCACCGACACCATCGCCATCGGTATCAAAGATGGAGGCACTGTCCAGGGACGGCATGTCTGGATTGACAAACTGCAGATTTCCTGGGAACGGATCTTTCACAATATAGTCCGGATCGTCCTTGGGGCGAGCCTTGTCAGGAAAGCCATTCAAGGCAAAGGTCGATCCATCCGTTACAGCCTTATTTGCAATTACCAAAAAGGAAGCCACACCGTTTTTAATATCGAGACGCACCGAGCCATCACTTTGCTTAAGGGATTCGCCGGCAAGGCTTAAGAACTGAAGATTACGACTATCATCTTCCGCAGAGAAGTAAAAGGTTTTCTCGAGAGCAGAGTCCAATTGGCCACTTAAAGGCCCCATGGTTATCAAGGCGCGAACATCCACATGGAGAGTATCGCCCACTTCCAGCTTAAGCTTGGATTCCTTTGTGACCACTTCCCCATCGACAATATACTGCAAGGCCGGCGCATAGAAATTGTATACACGAATGATGTTGGGCGCAGCAGTTTCACTTGCGACAGTTCCTATGGGAATATTGGCGTAAGGATACTTGCCACTGACTCCAAATACTACCACACCAGTCTCTCCAGAATTGACTTTCATCATGTGAGAGACTTCTTCCCTAGCGCCATCAACCTGCATAAAGGTAACTAGGGAATCGTTGTCTGCAAGGGGCGCATAGACATAGAAGTCCGTGTTTGGCAGGGCGTTTTCGGGATATGGTTCTTCCCCATCGCGAACAACAAAAAGGCCTACGCCCTTGGTATACTCAATACGAAAATAAAGGCATCGGGAATCCGGTTCATCGCCCTTGTAATTGATGCAGTCGACTTCCAAATTTTCAGCAGCAAAAGAACCTGTTGCAACTAGCAGCAACAGCATCAATGCGCCCCAAATATGCTTTATGGAAGAAAACATAACACACCTCAATCACAACGCCCCAAACACCAGGAAACACAATTCCCATGTTACCTTAAAGATATGTTTTTTTTCCAAATAATCAAAATGAAATATAGTCGGAAAATCGAATTCTCAAGCTATGCGGCCCTATACATTATTCCATCTTGGAATACTGATTCATTAGATCGGTGGCGATATCATCCATGAACAGCCAACCTCGATTTACAAGTTTTAGCACAGTCGTCCGGCCACCTTGTTTCTCGAGGTTTTCACAGGCAAGGAAACCCCTGTCAATCCACTTGCCATAGGCGCTTTCCGAGAAGCAAAATCCTCGTTTTTCAAGGCAGCCCAGGTCAAGCCCGGAACTCTGCCTAAGGGAAAGCCAGACCCACTCCTCCATAACAGCATCCTCATCCAGCTCATCCACGGAAAGGCCTTCCGCAGGACAGCCTCCAACTACATATTCTCGCCAGCGGGGGTACATTTCTGGGGCATAGAACCGGGTATTTCCAACAAAGCTATGCGCTCCGGGGCCAAAGCCCATGTATTCACCTCGATTCCAGTAATTTTTATTGTGGACGCTTTCAAAACCCGGTCTGGCAAAATTAGACACCTCGTAGCGTTTAAATCCTTTTCTATCAAGAAGTTCCACACCTCCCATATACATAGGTTCATAACAATCCTCATCTAGGGAAAGTTCCCCCTGCTCTATGCGGTGCCCCAAGCGGGTACGAGGCGAAACTGTCAAGCCGTAGAAGCTGATGTGATTCAGCGATAAATCTGACAAACGATCCACATCATCAAGAAAGCCCTGCACACTTTGCCTAGGCAAATTGAACATCAAATCACCAGATACCTGAATTCCCTTCGTGGATGTCAATTTTTCCAGCGCCGACAAACCCATCTGAACAGAATGGGAACGTCCTACCAGTTTCAGTAAATTCGGATCAAAGGTCTGTAAACCGAGACTTATTCGATTCACACCTAGTTGCTTCGCATTTTCAATGGATTCGTCGCTGGTGGATTCGGGATTGAACTCCATAGATACTTCCCTCATCCGGGAAATGTCAACACCTACAGACGACAAGCATCCAAAAATTTGCTGAAGACATTCGAAAGGTAGAATGGATGGGGTTCCTCCACCAAGATAAAGAGTTTCCGCACTGCCTAAAAGCCCTGGTCGGGTCCTTTCAAACTGGACTATTTCAGCACACAACAAGTCCGTGTACTCTTGAAACAGCTTGGTAAACGCTGGCATTACGCGAAAATCGCAATAATCGCAAACCTTTTTACAAAACGGAATATGCAGGTAAATACAAAACAATTTTTTACAACAACCGGATGATTTTTTTTGTTCTCTTTTGTTAAAATTTAAATTATATAGAGGGTATGGAGAACCAGCAGAAAAAGAAATGGCTAAGAAAATTAAAGAGGCGCCTCCCGCTTCTTGTGTTTTTGACGTTGTCAACGATCATATTTTTCTTCGCTTCTACAATCTTGCTGGATGATTCCTACAAGGACATCATCATTATCGCGATGTTCTGGGCTCTACCTCTATTCATCCATTAGAAGGTAGCTATTATGGCAATGACTCGCTTGACACAACGCAAATTCAAGGCAATTTGCTTTTACATACTAAGTTGGGTGTTCATCGTTCTAGGTGCAACAGCCCTCGTCATGTATGGCACCGAGAACGGCATTGATTGGATCAAGTTCATATTCATGCTGCAGTTCGCCTTATTTACCGGACTTACGCACGGCATCTACGATGTGGTGATCCTTCAAGACGAAATGGACCACAGGCCCGTGGCCACAGCCCTTGTAATCCGTTCATGCTTTTTCCTTTCAACCATCAGCGTTAATTTAACCCTATGCACCTTGATATGGGGAATTCGCGAGCACGAAGGAATCATCAACGAAGTTGCCATGCAAGCTGTGGCCGACATGTTCAGAGATCCTAGCCAACAGATTCTCATTTTCAACTTGTTCCTGCTCGGGCACCTGATTACCTTTATACGTTCCGTACACAAGAAATTCGGTTCCAAGGTTTTTATCAATACGGTTCTTGGCAAGTACCAGGATCCTATCGAAGAAGACCTCGCCTTCATGTTCATTGACCTAAAGTCCTCCACCACCATTTGCGAAGAACTGGGCAACATGAAGTACAGCAACTTCATGAAAGACTACTACAAGCTTTTGTCCAACTGTTGCGAAGAAAACCATGGTGAAATTTACCAGATTGCTGGCGACGGCGCTTTCCTTACATGGAAAACAAAATCCTGCCGTCACAAAGCAAGACCCCTAAACTGTTTTTACGATTTCAAGGAGTGCCTGTTGCGCACACAAAAAAAATTTATGCGTCGCTACGGCATCATACCCGACTTCAAGGCAGCAGCCCACTGTGGCAAAGTGATTTCCACTGAAGTCGGGAACTTTGGAAGCGAAATGGCCTATCATGGAGATGTATTAAACACAACCTCCAGAATCCAGACACTATGCAGCAAGCTGGGACAGGACTTATTGATTTCCGAAGATATGCTAAAGAACCTGCCACAAACTCTGCCGCACGGGTTCTCCAGTTCCTTGGCAGGAACCTTCGAGCTACGCGGAAAGAAAAATTCTATCCCGGTATACGCCCTGCAAATTCCAGAAATACCGGAAAGCCCTAAAAAGAAACATTTTTAAGAGAAAAAAGTTGATTTTACAAAAAAAATCAACTTTTTTCTTATTCATACCTTTACAGTCGCCCTAAAATTATCTATATATGGGTCACCCTCGCGGGAATAGCTCAGTTGGTAGAGCACGACCTTGCCAAGGTCGGGGTCGAGGGTCCGAGTCCCTTTTCCCGCTCTAAAAAAGAAAAACCACTCTTTATGAGTGGTTTTCTTTTTTTACCGTCGAAGTAGGACCGGGTCCGAGACCCCGAGGGGTCGAGGGTGCGGCATTATTTGACTCGTGGGCGAAGCCCGTGGAGGCAAATAATGAGCTTACGGCGAAGCCGTGAGCCCGGAGGGCGAAGGAGAGGCCTCGCACTGCGAGGAGACCACGACTGAGCATTCCCTTTTCCCGCTCTAAAAAAAATCAAGGCTCGCAACGCGCCTTTTTATTCTGAGAACAGGTTCTGGCACGAGCTCCAAGGGATCGAGCAAGCAGCCTTGCGTAGCAAGGAGACTGCGAACGAACATTCCCTTTTAATGCCTTACAGCGTCCGCAGCTTCGCTTGATCATAGATAATCGCAAGCGATTTTCTGCGACTCTCGTTTCGCATATCATTTCCGCTCTAAAAAAATCAATTTTTTTGTCAGCATCCCTTTACAACTCTCAAAAAATTATCTATATATGGGTCACCCTCGCGGGAATAGCTCAGTTGGTAGAGCACGACCTTGCCAAGGTCGGGGTCGAGGGTCCGAGTCCCTTTTCCCGCTCTAAAAAAGAAAAACCACTCTTTATGAGTGGTTTTCTTTTTTTACCGTCGAAGTAGGACCGGGTCCGAGACCCCGAGGGGTCGAGGGTGCGGCATTATTTGACTCGTGGGCGAAGCCCGTGGAGGCAAATAATGAGCTTACGGCGAAGCCGTGAGCCCGGAGGGCGAAGGAGTGGCCTCGCAAAGCGAGGAGACCACGACCGAGCATTCCCTTTTAACGCTATAAAAAGAAAGGCTATGTTCTACTAATGTGTAGGACTGCCATTTTATGTTGAATTTGCTGAAAAA
>JAKSIF010000038.1 GCA_024398965.1 Fibrobacter sp.
CCGCTGGTCCTGGCCTGTGGGAAATGTTCGAAATCATCGGTAAGGAAGAAACACTCCGCCGTATCGACGTAGCCCTCCCGCTGATGGGCTAGTTTTCTCGTCAAATCAATGCGTGCTCTTTTTCCTCATAGGTTGTACACTCAAAGGCTTTTCTGCCGCCGTTGCCAGAAGGTAAGGGAGCACGGCATATTTGCCCGAGAGAATTATTCAACCTACGGGGGAATGGATTCCCACATCCCGCTTCTGTGTTGCTGTGACCGCTGCCAAACTTTGTTCATTGCGTTTTCCCACGAGTTCAATTTCTGCAGACCAGATCAGGTGAATCGGGATTACGCCAAGATTTACGGCCATAACCGCATTGTACCAGGCAATTGGGTTTACTTCAAGGGAACTCCCAAGCCAGGCTTGGTAAAGAGTGTCTTTAACGGTCCCGAAAAGGAAATCGTGGAAATCAGCTACGATGGTGGAACCTACCAGAAGGTGGAGTGCCCCAAGGTATCCATAGAGAACGAAGAATCCCCCGAAGGCTATCGTCTGCTCCCGGCCCAAAGCGCTCACACCTTGTTGGGTGATTATGTTTATCATGCCATTCGAGACCAGTTTGGAATAGCTGTGGGCCTCGTCAATGATGGTGAAAAGGACAAGCTTGCGGTTTGGCTCAAAGACAGAACCCTTGTGTTCATAACGCTTCCTGGAAGCCATCAGAATCTTTCAAATGACAAACTCCTGGCTGTAGTCCGTGGGAAACTGATGCAGTTGTTCCCGAAGGAAATGACCAAGGTCAATGTGGAAGTGGGGCAGGGAATTGTCTATCTCAATGGACTTGCTCGAAACCTATTGATTAAGCGTGCTTTGAAGGCTTGTGTCAATGGTCTTCCTCAGGTTCGCGGCTGTGTGGATAATGTGAGGATTCAGTCTGACACCTATGCAACGGATGCCCAGATAGAAAAAGCCATTCTTGGCCTGTTTGAAACCTCAAGTTGTCGCTATTATGATTATTCTGTGGACGTTTCCTTTGGAAAGGTAACGGTCAAGGCTAGCTGTAGTGAATCCAGCTACAACAAGGAACTGGAAAACCGCATCGCCGAAATCCCGGGTATTTTGGATTTGTCGTTCTTGGTTAGTGTTGAACCGGAAGATTCTGCAGAATCGATCCGTCAATGTCGACTTCTGGAAATGGAACTTTCCAAGAACAACTTGCTGCACGGTGCATTGATTCGCGTGGCTTACACTCGTAAAAAATTCCTTTTGGAAGGCTCTGTCCGTTCAGCCTTGCAAAAACAAGTGGCTTTGCTGACTGCTGTAAAGTGCGTTAGATCTCCAGCCATTGAAAACCGTTTGAGATTGATTTAAAGGAGTATTACCATGGCTTCTGGATACGAAAAAATCAGCATCATGAAAAGTAAGCTGAAATCAAAGATGACTGTACCCCAGTTGGCAGCAGCACTGGGCTGTGGTCCTCGCACCATATTCCGTCATCTTCAGGTTTTGGCCGAAGAAAACTGCGGATTGCGTCGTTTCAAGGAAGGTGGTGAAACTTACTACTGCATCCAGACCGACGCAGAGGTGAGCTTCAATCAAGGTATTGTCAAGCAGCTTGAAAGGGTAAAACGCACCCTGTCTGCAACGGAAGCTTCTGACATCAAGAGCTCCAAACTTCTGGATAAGGTTATCGAAGCCATGCAGACCACCAATCCCGAGGATTTCAAACCCGAGGCCATTACGACGGACCCGGACTTTATTCTTGATTATGGTCCTTTCAGCGACAATAAGCTTCAGGACACCATGGTAAATAAGGTTTTGAAGGCTATTCACGAGGGCTTCAAGATCAAGATGCACTACAAGCATTCTTCAACAAGCGAAGCTCCCGAAACCAAGGAAGTTTCTCCCATCAAGGTCATTATGCGCATGGATACCCTGTACCTGATCGCCATCGAAGATGACTTTGAACAGACTCAGATTTTCAAGAACTTCCTGTTTGAAAACATTGACAGCATTCAGTTGACTAACGTGTCCTTTATAAAGCCTGCCTTTGACGCCAAGGTTCACTACAAGTACACCTTTGGAAAGTATACAGGCAACGGCCCTGTAGAAGATGTCTCCCTTGAAATCAAGGCTAGTTCAAAGTGGCTTCAGACCCAGTTCGAACATGCTCATTTCAATCCTGAAATTACAAAGCGCTACGACAAGAACAAGAACATGGTGGTTGACATGAAAATCCGAATAACTCCGGATTTTATCACCTGGCTCATGGGCGTTTCTTCTGACGTATGTATTCTTAAGCCTGCGTCTCTCAAGGCTTCCGTCAAGGAGTCCCTGATGAAGGCCTTGGCTGAAATTGATGGCTAGGATTTGGCGAGATGGAACACAATCTTTCTGATTATAGTTTTGAATTTCCTCCGGAACTGATTGCTAGTCGTACAGCAGGGAAGGGCAAAACCCGCATTTTACATTGCCCTAAGGATGGCGGTGAACGCCACATCATGAAGGCATCCGAAATCGTTGACCTTTTCAAGGCCGGCGACTGTCTGGTGGTCAATAACACAAAAGTGATTCCTGCTCGCCTGTATGGAAAGACCATGCACGATGGCGAAGTGGAAACCCTTCTTGTTCAGGCGCTGATTCCGGCTCCCTCCGGTGAAGCCCGCTACGAAGCCCAGGTCCGTCCGGGTAAGGCCTTCAAGGTTGGCCGTGAGTTAATGATCGCTGGTGTCAAGACTACGGTGGAGTCCATTAACGAAGATGGTTCCCGTGTGCTGCGTTTTGCGGTGACTCCCATTGAACTTGAGGCAGTGATGAATGCTCAGGGACATGTGCCGCTGCCGCCCTACATCAACCGCCCTGATGACGAAGAAGACAAGAAGGCTTACCAGACCATCTTTGCCAAGTATTCCGGCGCGGTGGCTGCTCCTACAGCAAGTCTTCACTTTAGCGAGGAAATGCTTGACGCCTTGAAGGCAAAGGGTGTCAAGGTTGCCGAGGTAACGCTTCATGTGGGGCCAGGCACCTTCCAGAACATTTCTGTGGAAGATTTTACCCAGCATAAGATGCACGGGGAGCATTACGAATTGACTCAGGAAAATGCTGACATCATAAACCAGGCAAAGGCTGCCGGCGGCCGCGTTATCACTGTTGGTACCACCAGTACCCGTGTGGTGGAAACTATTGCCGACGATAACGGCGTTGTTCGTGCCCAAAGCGGTGTGACACATGCCTTCTTCTATCCGGGTTATCGCTACAAGATCATTGATGGCCTGCTGACCAATTTCCATTGGCCTAAAAGTTCCCTCATTCTTCTTGTGTCTGCATTCTACGGCCGTGAGAATACCTTGGCCGCCTACAAGATGGCTGTGGAAAATCGTCTAAAGCTGTTTAGCTATGGCGACGGCATGCTGATTTTATAGCGGAAGCCTCGACTTTTTATTTTGCACTGCGGAGAGGAGAGAAGTAGCCTTGCTGCCTCAGGGTGGCAAGAATTTTCAACTGTATTTCCTGAGGTTCTGCTAGTAGTCCGTCTAGAACGAACTGGGGAATTCTTTTTTGAGGCTTGAATTCGTTGGGCAGGTCCTGATAGTCGCCCAGCTGCCATGCCACGAGCATCTTTTGTATAAAGCTGCTCCAGGGGAAATTGTCTGTGGGCTTCAGGAAAAATCGTGCGGGCTTTTTCCCATCTTTCCCTTCCAGCAGAAGGCTCCCGTCTTTATGGCAAGAAAAAAGCACAGCCTGCCGTTCCTCGTTTTGAGTGGCAGGCTGTGCGGGAATGACTACGACAAGGCGCAATGCGCAATTCCTTAGGCAGCGAGTTCTCGCTGGATCTGGGAGTACTGATAGTCGGAAATAGACGTGATCTTGATTACGAAATCACGAGTGACTCCAGCCTTGATCAGAGCTTTGGCGTATTGGAGCTTGCTTTCTTTAGACATGACTAACCTCACGTACCAGAGTGTTTATTTCCGTTAACGTAGAGAAAAGTACATTTATTTTTTGACATTTGAAAGTCAAAAAAGTTGCCGAAAATGTTACGAAATCAAAGAATTGATTCTAATGTGTTGATTGTCACGGAGTTGCAGAGAATGTGCGAAAAAAGCTACTGTGACCTGTATCATTCTTTTCTAGACTATTCCGTTTAAGACGGGGAAATTCTTGCGGTATTCTTCCTGTGATTTTGAATAAATTGTGCATTTTATCACACTTTCGTCTGTGGAATTTCCCGATGCGAGGATTTCGCCCAATGGGGAAATGACCAGGGAGGTGCCGCCCAGCGGAATGCCGCCGATTGCGTTTTCCTGGGTGGAAACACCATTGACAGCCGCAATGTAAACTTGGTTCTCGATGGCCCTTGCTTTTAACAAAGTAATCCAGTGCTCTATTCTTACTGCGGGCCAGGCTGCCTGTACTGTAATTAGGCGGGCACCCTTCTTTGTGATTTCACGGAACAGCTCTGGGAATCTCAGGTCATAGCAGATTGCGGAACCTACAGGCCAATGGCTGCAAGCCCCGTCGTTATTGGGTTCGCTGCTGGGTGTAGAAGCTATTTTGAATAAACTAACATCTATTCCCGAGTTGAATTCCTTTAACTCCGGAAAGAAGGGATGGACTTTGTCATAGCAGGCAATTTCCGTATTGCAACCAGGCACATATACACTGGAATGGTTACGCAGTCTGCCGTCGCTGTTCAAGGCAATTCCTGCACCTATTACGGTACAGCCTGTTTCGTTGGCCAGGTCGCTGAGGAATTTTGCGGTTTCGCCTAGATCACTGCTGCTGAAATCCTCCGCATATTCCGCGGGATTCTTGGGCAGGTAACCTGTGGCAAATGTCTCGGGAAGAATGATCATCCCACCGGGGCGAACATTGCCTAATAGAGAACGAACCTTGGCGAAATTTGTTTGCTTATCGCCGAGGGTAGAATTCATTTGCACCAGGATTACGTCTAGCATAGTGGCTCGAAATATAAAATTATTCTAATTTATGTGCTATGAAGTTTCGTTCTCTGCTATTGCTGATTCTTGTTACTGTAGGCTTTGTTTTTGCTGCTACCCCTGCAACGATCATGGGTGTGGTCCTTGAAGCTGAATCTGATTTGCCCATTAAGGGTGTTTCGATTACCTATGCCTCGGGTAAGGTTCTTGGTGAAACCAACTCTGACGGTCGATACGAACTGACCGTTGATTCCAAGAACGCCTCCCTGATTTTTAAGAAGGATGGCTTTGACAGCGTATTGGTGGAACTTCAGGACTTTGCAGACCTGTACGACATGGTGGTGACTCTTTCTACCAACGTCCGCAACCTGGGTGCAAGTACCATTATCGGTGGCGAAGCAGAAAAGGCCCAGTGGACAGTGGAACGCAAGGTGAACCTGGACAAGCTGGAAGATGCTGCTGGCATGCGCTTTGACGTAACGGAACATTTGAGCCAGATGCCGGGTATTTCCGGCCAGAAGGACTTTAGCAGTGCTCTTTACTATGATGGATCCCGTGCAGGTGACGTGGCCTACCACCTTGGTCGCCTTCGAATTCCCAATATGCGCCACCTCGATGTGGGCTTCCCGGGAAACCTGTCCGTAGTCAATCCTCACATCTTGAGCGGAATCGAAATCCACGATCACTATGGCGAAGGCCCTATTGGTCAGGGTCTTGCAACTTCTGTCCAGTACATTCCTGAACAGACCAAGGGCGATTGGGGCTTGAGAGGCTCTGCGGGCATTACCATGCAGGAAGTGGTGGTAGATGCTCCCTGGCTGTTCTGGGATAGCTTCCGCTTTGCCTTCCGTCGTCAGGATGGTGAAATGTTAAAGAACCTTGGCGAAAAGTTCTTTACCGAGTTCAAGAAGCGTAGCAAGGAATGCGGTGAAAGCTGTAACGTAAAGTCCTCTGATCCCTTTGACCTGGAAGCCTTTGACGTGTATGCGCAATTCAATGGCGCCGATAGCAACGGCAATACCTGGGCGCTTCGCACACTCTATAGTTCCGACGAATACCGCATTAGCCAGGATACCTCCACTTCTGTGGACCAGACAAACTCCATCGATATCATCGAAGGGGAACAGACCTACCTGGTGATTGGCGCCGAGTACGTTTCCCGCTTTGGTACAAGTGGCCATGCCGGTATCGTTCGCGAATACTTGAGCGATACTTTGCGTGATACCACGGGCTTCCGCAGCACATCCAATTCCAAGGAAGCGGCGACCTTTATCGACGGTTACGAACAGACCCACACCACAATCAGTGGCGGTTTGGACAAGAACTTTACCGGTGATATCCTGGGTTCTAAACTGAGTGGCGCTGTTCTTTATGAACATCACATCGTGGAACGCGGTTACCCGGACTTCGGTGATACCCAGTCCCAGGATTACCAGACCGGAGTGCTTTCTGGTGCAGGCCGTTTGAACTGGAAGAGCGATTATTCCCAGAAGATTCTTTCTGTGGGTGCTGTGGCTGACTGGTCTGAACATGATGCCGCTCCTACGGCTTCCTTCGACTACGAACAGAATCTGTCCAAGGTAGACACTGCCTACTGGCGCCTGTTTATGAATACCGCCTACCGTAGCGACTGGAAACCTTGCTATGACGATGGCGACTTGAAGGGCCGTCTGGAATCCGGAGCCTCGCTCAAGGTTGGCGTTGGATATAATTCCAAGTATCTCGTTGGCCAGGTTTCCGGCTTTGGACGTTACTACAACGATCCTCTGCTTCCCATGCCCAAGGCTTATGCGCAGTACAAGGACGTGACTCCTGTGGACTTTGCCTGGGTTACCGGTGCATCGGGTACCGTGGAATTCAAGACTTCCCACCATTTCTCCATGGCGACAAACGTAAGCTCTGTCTATGGTGAGTACGAACTGGATGGCGGAAGCTCCCTGCCGTGGGAAGCCAACTCCCGCTTCGACATTCTTTCTCACTTCCGCTACTATCCCCGTAACGACTCCATCGTTTCTGTGATTGTAACCCATCATGCTGCATTGAATCGACCGCTGTATTACTACAAGATCAATCCCTCTTACACATTGGTGGATGAAAACGGAGACTTTGAACGCGGCAACGGAACCCGCCGCCTTAAGGATTATCATGAGTTCACGGATATGTTCCGCACCGATGTCCGCGTGAATCTTGACCTTGTCGGCAAGAAGAGCTTCTTCCAGAGTGCCCGCTTCTACGTGGAAGTGGATAACATCTTTGCTAATCTCGATGTTTCCGCCCTTAAGTTCCTGGGTTCCGATAACGAACGTGAACGTTCCTGGGTAACTCGCGACAAGAACGAAAGTTCTGTGGATGGCTATGACCTGGTTCCCTTCCTTGCCAAGGGTATGGGTCTGTACGTACAGTTCGGTGTAGAAGTCCAGCTGGGAATCTAGTTAGAAATGAAATGCGGTCAAAAGGAGTTGGATAGCTCCTGGAATGACCGAGAGAAACAACAAGACTCGTCATCCTGGTGCGACCAAACGAAAGAATATGGAACGTCATCCTGGTGCGACCAAACAAAAGAATATGGAACGTCATCCTGGTGCGACCAAACAAAAGAATATGAAACGTCATCCTGGAGGGGCTTTGCCCCGATAGGATCCAAAACGATGAATGTTACCTGTAAATTGCAACACTTTGCTTAAGGGCCACATGTTATGATGTTTAAAAGCTTTCTGCTTACGGCATTTGTGCTTGTCGGGCTTGCGGTGGCACACCCTACGGAGGTTCCCTTTGAGCCTAAGAAACCTGCAAAGCCCTTGCGATATTGCTCTTCCGTAAAGCAGTGGCTGGAATACGCCAAGTCGGATACCAGTCTTGTGGAGATTACCAACATGAAGGGAATCCGCATGGACCTTCGTTATGGTACTTTTAATAACGTAACGGGCCATGACCTGTATTGCGGTGTTCAGCGGGCGTTCTTGCATAAAGATGGATTGGCCAAATTGCGCAGGGCGCTTAAGATTATAGAATCGGAAATGCCTGGCGCACAGCTGGTGATTTTTGATGCGGCTCGACCCATGTACGCTCAGGGTGCATTGAAGGCGGCGGTTGTGGGTACGCCCTACAGCAATTATGTTTCTTCGGGCAAGACGGGCGGGCTCCACAACTACGGCCTCGCTCTGGACCTTAGCCTTACGGACGAGAACGGCGAGCTGCTTGATATGGGAACCGACTTCGATTCCTTTGAACGTTGTGCGGGAGAAGTGGGCGAGGCCGACGCTCTTAAGAGCGGCCGCCTTACGCAACAGCAGGTGGATAATCGCAACAAGCTCCGCAGTATAATGAAACGCGCCGGCTGGGTAACGCTAAATTCCGAGTGGTGGCATTTTAACGCCTATACCCGCAATTACACCAAGGAAAACTACCCGCTGTTTCCGCTGTAGAAATCGTAGAGATGAACGCTATGCTTATTGTAGGCTAGGGCGTTTTTAAGGATTGCAAAAAAGGTGCCGTGAGGCACCCTTTTAAGTTACGGCAGCACCTTGATGCTTGCTCGCTTTAGACGGTCGTTTAACGCCATGCCCACGCCCTTGTTTGGAATGGGGTCTACCAGAATCAAGTCGTATTCCGGCAGGTCCAGGTCGTGCATGTAGGCGTAAAGCTTTGCGGTGGCTTCGAGCATGTCGCCCTTTTCGGACAGGTTCAGTGTGGCGGGAATGGCGCCGGGCTGATCGCCGAAGGCGATGCGGACAGTGCGCTTAGGCAGAGCGGTGCCGGCGGGAACTTCACCGTAGTACAGAGGAACCGTGGGGCGGTAGTGGGTGTCGCACTGCCCGGGGGCCGCCATGGCCTGGCCCGGCTTGGAGGTAGACTCCTTGATGGCGACCTTGCCTAGAACCTTCTCGATCATCTCGGGCGTGATTGCGCCGGGTCGCAGCACCGTGGGCTCTCCAACCAGGGAGACGATGGTGCTTTCAACGCCTACGTCACAGCTGCCGCCATCTACGATGCCGGCGATTCCGCGGTCTGCCAGCTGGTCTGCCACATGTTGGGCTGTCGTGGGGCTTACGTGCTTAAAGAGGTTTGCGCTGGGGGCTGCCAGAGGAATTCCTGCCTTGCGAATGATTTCCTGGGCCACGGGATGTGCCGGGAAACGAACCGCCACAGAGGGCAGGCCGCTGGTACAAAGATCGGGAATGCAGTCCTTCTTGGGAAGGATCATTGTCATGGGGCCCGGCCAGTAGGCTTCTGCCAGCTTGTAGGCTGCCTCGGGAATATCCTGGGCAACGTCCTTCAGCTGGTCGATATGGCAGATGTGCACAATCAGGGGATCGAAGGTAGGACGTTCCTTGATGGCGAAAATCTGCGCCAGGGCCTTGGGCTCGTATGCGTTTCCTGCAAGACCGTAGACGGTCTCGGTGGGGATGCCCACAACCCGCCCCTCTGCAAGCAGACGGGCGGCTTCTTCAACGGATGTCCAAGGAGGAAATTTCATGATGGCTCAAAGTTAGAAAAAGCATCGTGCTATTGCAACAAAAAAGGACGGCATCGCTGCCGTCCTTAAGTTCTTCAGGGTGTCATCTCGGTAATGCCGAGATGAGCTGTGCCGCTAGGCCTCTGTTGCAGGAGCTTCGCCTTCAGCCTTGGCTTCGGTTTCTTCTGCCTTGGGCTCATCCTTGCGACCGAAGGCAAATACCTTGTCGCAAGCGGTGTTGAAGCGGTTCCAAGTCTTTTCGGAATGTTCGCGAGGAACAGCGCCTACTTCCTTCCAGAGGCGACGCAGGTGCTTCACCTTGTTCATGGAGGCGGCAACAGTAGCTTCACTCAGGTCGGTGAGCAGGTCTTCGGCCTGTTCGCAAAGGAGCAACTTCTTCTGGAGGTTGTTCTGGCGAGCCTGTTCCTGAATGTCGAGCTGGTCGCGACGACGGGTAAAGAAGTCATCGCAGGCTTCACGGAAGGTCTTGTAGAGATCCTGGTCTTCTGCACCGCAGGAACCGATTTCGCGCCATTCCTTCTGGGTTTCGCGGACGGCATCTGCCAACTGGTTGGAGCCTGCGCTGTCTGCAAACTGCTTGACCTTTTCGATCATTTCGAGTTTCTTTGCCTTGACTTCTGCCAGGGTAGCGCTGAGGGTTGCGTCTGCGGCAGCGAGGCGGGCGAGAATCTTGTTGTAGACAGAGTTGAAACGATCGCTGATGGATTCGACTGCTTCCTTCGGGACCATGCCTGCAGCCTTGTATTCGGCTTCCAGAGTCTTCAGTTCGTCGAGAGTTCCCTGGGCGCTTGCGTCCATGGCTTCAAGCTTTTCGCAAACTGCGGACTTTGCGTCAAGATTCTTCTGCTTGGTAGCGTCCATTTCTTCGAAGTGGGCGCGCTTCTTTTCGAAGAAGCTGTCGCAAGCGGTTCTGAAGCGGGTCCAGATTTCGTCGGACTTGCTCTTGGGTACGGGGCCGGTGGCCTTCCAGGCGTCCTGAAGTTGCTTCAGCTTATTGGATGTTGCGTTCCAGTCGCTGGATTCGCTGATGGCTTCGGCTTCGACGCAGAGTGCAACCTTCTTTTCGTAGTTGGCTTCTCTGGATTCGTCTTCGGCCTTCAGGTTTTCCTTGTGCTGGGCATAGAAAGCGTTGGTGGCAGCCTTGTAACGTTCGCTGAGGGCGGCTACGTTGTCCTTAGGCACCATACCGATATTCTTGAAGGATTCCTGCAGTTCCTGTACAGACTTGAACTTGTCCTTCCAGAAGATTTCTGCATTGGCAACCAGTTCTTCGATCTTCTGGCAGATGGCTTCCTTGTCGGCCAAGTTCTTGAGGCGTTCAGCATTCATCTCTTCGATGAAGGCGGAGCAGTTTTCCTTGATCTTTTCGTAGTTGGCCTGGAAACGGTCGCGGTAGTCCTGGAGCTTTGCTGCGGACACGTTACCGATTTCCTTCCAGCGGTTGGACAGGTCACGGAGCTTGTTGAGGACAGCCTGGCTGCCTTCTTCCTTGGTCAGAGCGTCCATTTCTACAAGCAGTTCGTCGCGGGCGTTTTCGTTACGCCAGTTTTCCCACTGCTGCATTTCCTGGAAACGGCTGGTGGCGGCCTTGTATTCCTGCCACAGGTCGTGGTACTTGAACTTCTGTTCGCCAACGATTTCCTTCCACTGGTTGTAGCATTCGCGGACCTTCTTGTTCAGTTCGCGGAAGTCTTCATTTTCGTCGAAGGACTTGACCTTTTCGATAATGGCCTTCAGCTTTTCGGAGTTTTCTTCAACCAGCTTCTTGGAGCTTTCGGTAAAGGCGGTAATCTTTTCGGTAAGCTTGCTTCTCAGGGCGTTGTATGCCTGGAGTACGGGATCTTCGCCTTCCAGCAGCGGGAGCTTTTCCCATTCGCGGACAATGGCGTGGAGATGCTTGCCGGTGGTTTCGCTAACGTCGGTGTCGGCCAGAGCCTGGAGACGTTCCAGCAATTCCGGACGAGCGGATTCGTCGATGGCTTCGGGGACCTCGGTCTCTACAACGGCGGGTTTCTTGACTTCTTCAACCTTGAAGAAGGCGTTGTTGAAACGCTTGACGAGGGAGGCGTCCATAACGGACTTGCCTTCGTTCCATGCGGCAACAATGGTGTCTACACGTTCTGCGCATTCGGCAATCTTGCCGTCGGCGATAATCTGTTCCAGTTCTTCGAGGCTTGCTGCAAGGCTCTGAACCTTTTGTGCCAGTTCGGCTGCGGCCTTTTCCTTGGCAATCTTATCGGCGTTGGCTTCTTCATAGAACTTGATGAAGCTTGCATATACTTCGTCCAAGGTGGCCTGGAGATCACCCATGCCCAGTTCGGAGGCTTCCTTGATCAGGGCTTCAAACTGAGGCTTGGCGCTGATGGGGTCACGCTGGGCTGCCAGGAAGTGGGCCTGCTGGATCAAAGCTTCGCGCTTGCCGGCCAGGAGGGCTGCAGCCTTCTTGCCACCGTCTTCTGCTTCGCGCTTGGCACGGATCTTTTCGGAAACGGCCTTACGGACGGAGGTGTGCTTGGAACTCTTGGCGATGTCTGCCATGAGAGAATCGGAAGTAACCTTTTCTGCTGCGGCCAAGGCAATCTCTTCAACTGCGTCGCGGGTTGCCACGGCGGCGAGGATGCTGGGCTTGTTGCAAATTTTTACCAGTTCCTTGCGAAGTGCGTCGCAAGTGGTGTTGGACTTCAACAGGTCTTCTGCAAAGTGGGTGTCCTTGATGTCGGAGAGGTAGGCAAGCTCTTCGTTGGAGACGGATGTTGCGGACTTGAGCTTTTTGACGACTTCATCCAGGTAGCGGTTGGCTGCCAGTCGGCGTACGTTTTCGTCGGTGTCATTCTTAGAAATCTTCTGAAGGACGGCGATTGCGTTCAATTTCTTGACGGCTGCGGTTCTAACCTGTGCATCAGAGTCGGAACTGGCAATTTCTTCGATGATTCCCTGGTCGTTTACTTCGGTCTCAACAGACTTGGCGCGGACGGCGGGGTCAGATTTTTTCCAGTTCGGCTTTACAAAATCAAAAATGCTCATAGAAAGTTCTCCAATAGGTAGGCAAGCTCCTGAGTCGGGGCTTGTATAACATAATCTAACTAAAAAACTTTTTTTAAATAAATAAAAGTGCAATTTTTAGGCACTTTTTAGGTTATTAACTATCTTTGTTCCCGTGGCAAAACGAATTCCAAAAAATAAGGCCCCAGAAGAGGTTCATTCCAAGGTAAAATCCGCCCAATTGACGGATTTTTGCGAGGTGTATGTGCCTTTGGCACCTGCCGTGTATACTTATGGGGTGCCTGTAGGAACAAAGCTTTGCCGAGGAAGCGTTGTCTGGGTTCAATTTGCCACTCGTAAAAAGCCTGTCCTGGCAGTGGTTTCGAAGGTTCATCAGGATCGTCCTGACTTTGATGTGCGCCTGGCTTATCCTCATCAGTCTGGCTTTGTTTTTAGCGAAAGGTACATGGAAAACCTGGAGTGGGTGGCGCGGTACTACGTTTGCACACCCATGAAGGCTTTGTTCGTTTTTCTGCCTGCCGACTTTGACAGGTTCCTCGATGCCCTTGCCGTGTCGCCCGGTGTTCAAAATGTCCCGGTTGCACCGGTGGCCCTGCCTCCCAAACCGGACCTGCCATCACTGACATTGGAACAAACTAACGCGCTCAATGTTTTAAAACAAAAACTGGATGGAGATGGCTTTAGGGGCGCTCTATTACATGGCGTAACAGGTTCAGGGAAAACCCGTGTTTACCAGGAATTGGCGTACGAGGCTTTGAACCAAGGCAAGAAGGTTTTGATTCTTGTTCCTGAAATTGGACTTACTCCCCAGACCCTGAAGCGCTTTGAAGATTTTTTGCAGGTTCCTGTTGTTGTCCTGCATTCTGCACTATCCGCCCCCAAGAAGCGTGAAGGTTACGTTTCCATTATGAAGGGGGAAGCCCGTGTGGTTCTTGGAACCCGCAGCGCTATCCTTGCGCCATTTGACTTTGACCTGGTTATTCTGGACGAGGAACACGACACCTCCTTTAAGCAGCAGGATCCTGCCCCCAGGTACCATACCCGAGAATTGGCGTATCATTTGGCCTTCAAGTACGGCGCCCTGGTGGTGCTTGGAAGTGCGACCCCGAGTCTTGAAACTTTCAACAATGCCAAGGCGAACAACCTGACTATTGTGAACTTGAAGGAACGCGCGACCCAGGCTCCCTTGCCTGCGGTAAGCATTGTAGATATGACAAGGCAACGGCAGCAGAAGGGGATACTTCTTTCTCCTGCGTTGCGAGAGGCTCTTTGCGACTGTGTCGAGGGGGGAGACCAGGCAATTGTCCTGATGAACCGTCGCGGCTATTCAAAGATTCGAGTCTGTTCTGAATGTGGTGAAACTTTGTACTGTAAGCATTGCCACATTCCTCTAGTTTACCATAAGCAGTACGGCTCTCTTATGTGTCATTACTGCGGTTGCCTTTATCCGGTAAACACACCTTGTGGTAGCTGTGGTGCAGATACCTACGAGTTTGTTGGTGGCGCAATCGAGATGCTGGAAGAGGAAATCCAGCAGTGGATTCCCGGTGCCAAGGTGATTCGTATGGACCGCGACACTACGCAGAATATCGGCGCTTCCGAAAAGATTCTGGAGTCCTTCCGCAACCGCGAATATAACATCCTTATCGGAACCCAGATGGTGGCCAAGGGCCATGACTTTCCGGGGGTTCGCCTGGTTGGTGTGGTCGGCGCCGATACGGGCCTTGGGATTCCTGATTTCAGGTCCACCGAGAGATTGTTCCAGCTCTTGAGTCAGACGGCAGGACGCGCTGGCCGTGCAGGTGGAGACGAACGCCCGGGTCATGTGCTTATCCAGACTTTGAAACCGACGGAGCCTGTCATGCAGTTTGCAATCCGTCACGACTTTGATGGCTTTGCCCAACAGGAAATGCAGAACCGTCGCGACGCCTGCTACCCGCCATTCTGTAAGCTGGTGGAAATCAGTTGCGGTTCCCGAGACGAGGGCTTGCTCCAGAGCACAATGAAACGTCTGGAGGCAATCCTTCGGGCTGATTCCAAGTTGATGGTCCTTGGTCCGGTGGACGCCTTTGTCCCTGTTGTCCAGAACGTCCGTTGGGCTCGCCTTTACATCAAGACTCAGGACCTTGCTCCTGTACGGCGGCTGCTTTCTCCCATAATAAACAGCCCGAAGCCTTGGGCCCCGGGCGTTGAAATCAAAGTCGAGATCGATTAGTTTCGACTTGCTATTTCTTTAAGATGGCTCGCAGTTCGTCTGCGGCTTTTTCCACGTCATCGTTGACGATGACGTATTCGTACTTTCCCTTGGTCTTGGCAAATTCAACTTCCTTCTTGGCGTTGGCGAGACGGAGCTGAATGACTTCTTCGCTGTCGGTTCCGCGACCACGGAGGCGGCGTTCCAATTCTTCGTCGCTAGGCGGAAGAATCAAGATGCCCGTGGCAGTGGGGTAGACCTTGTCAAAGTTGACCTTGCCGAAAACATCAAGGTCAAAGAGAACTCGGTTTCCTTCGGCTAGAGTCTTTTCCACAAAACTCTTGGGTGTGCCGTAATAGTTTCCGTGGACTTCGTTCCACTCGATAAGACCATCTTCCTTGATCAGCTGTTCGAATTCTTCCTTGGTCTTGAAGAAATAATGGACGCCGTCTACTTCGCCGGTTCGAGGCTTGCGGGTGGTTGCGGAAATGGAATACTTGATGTCCGGAAAATCAGGAAGGACCATCTTCTGCAAGGTGGACTTTCCTGCGCCACTGGCGGAACTCATTACGAATAATTTTTTCTGCATAGATATAATTCGGTTTTGGTTAAAGGATAAAGGATAAAGGATAAAGGTTAAAGGATAAAGATATTTCTTTACGCTTTAAACTTTACGCTATTCTTGTCTTCAATGTACAGCGGACGTTGCTTGACTTCATCATAGATTCTTCCGATGTATGCCCCTAGAATGCCGATGGTCATCAGCTGGACGCCAGAGAAGAATACGATTGCAGTCATCAGGGATGCCCACCCAGGAACGGTTGTTGCTGGAGAGAGAATCTTTTCCAAAATAGACCAGATGAAAACGCCGAAACCGACTAAGGTTGCGAAAGCACCCATGTAGAAACTGATCTTTAACGGAGAGGAACTGAATCCGGTAATGCCGTCTACAGCGAGGCGGACCATCTTTTTAAGAGGGTATTTGGATGTGCCTGCGGTGCGTTCTGCTCGGTCGTACTTTACGCCGATTTTCTTGAAGCCGACCCAGCAGACTAGGCCGCGAAGGAACCTGCTTCGTTCCGGAAGGTTCTTCAGCTGGTCTACGACACAGCGGTCCATAAGGCGGTAGTCGCCGGTGTCGGGAGGAATGTCGATGCTGGTCAGCTTACCAATAATTCGGTAGAAGGCAAAGGCGGTAAAGCGTTTGAACAGGGTTTCCCCCTTGCGCTTGTTGCGTTGAGCGTAGACAACCTGGTAACCTTCACGCCATTTTTCCATCATTTCGTGAATGAGTTCCGGAGGGTCCTGCAGGTCGCCATCAATAATCACAACGGCATCGCCTGTGGCGTGGTCCAGGCCTGCGCTGAATGCTGCCTGATGTCCAAAATTTCTGCTGAAGTTTACGATCTTGTTGTTGGGATTGCCTGGTAAAAGACTTTCCACAATTTCACGAGTTCGGTCCTTGGATCCGTCGTTCACAAAGATCAATTCGTGCTCAACGTCTTTCAGAACGTCCTCGAGAACCTCGTAGGTCTTGGCGACGATTTCTTCTTCGTTGAATACGGGGATGATTACGGATAGTAGCATCTTTACCTACGGGATAAGCACAGCGTTTACAAAGTCTACGTGACTGCAGTCGATTCCTGCCTTGGGAATGGACTTCAGGGTTAATTTCTGAACGCCTTCAATGCGGGCAGTCAGCGTGTGGACGATACCGTTCTGGAATACAGGGCTGGCAGCAAGCTTTTGACCGTCACCTTCAATTTCTACGAAAACGCCTTCGCTGCAGAGGGATTCGTCATCAAGGCCAACGCTGGTACGGAATGCACTGAACTTTCCTTCGACGTTAAAGACCGTTGTAGAAGGAGCGTGCATGCCGAAACCGTTGGTAAATACGTTGCCGTCGATGGTGAGCTTATTGCCTTCGATGGATTCGTTCTTGTGGATTTTTCCCCAGCCCTGGCTGTGGCTTTCGTAGTCCACGTCCGACAAGGAAACGATTCCGCCGGCGTTGTTGAAGTAGGAACTGGATACGTCGGCGATTCGCTTGCGGCTAGTTCTATTGCTTACGATAAAGCGAATCTGGTTGTAGCCAGGCTGCATTGCGTCTACGGAAATCGCCTGCACTGCGGTGCCCTGTTCATAGGTTTCCGATGCGACAATCTTGTTGTTCACAGTAATGACCAAGTCCCAGTCTCGGCTTGCCTGGCTTGTTTCGTTCAGAGAGTACTTGAACAATACGGAGTCGGTTACGATGACGTTTACATCAGTATTCTCGTCAATCTCGTGAAGATTGGATTCTTGCGCCGAGGCTTTTACCAGGCTTGGTGTTTCTACGGCTATGACGTTCTTGGTGTTGTAGCTTCGTCTGCCATTGAACTTGGCAATTTGAACCCAGTAGTTATTGGTGATCAAGATGTTCTGGACGCCATCCAGGTCCATTTCCTTTTCGAAGACATCGCAGGTTGTGGGTATTCTGTGTTCCACAGCCTTTTTATGGTAGGTCTGGCTATCCCAGCAGTCTAGCCCGCGGATGTAGTAGACTTCGCCTTCATACTTGTCTACAAGCGCCTGGAGGTTTTCGGAACTCATTTGGCGAGCCCGGTCGTAATGGATCGAAGAAATTCCGTAACCCACAAAGTGCCAGGGGCGCCCGTAAATGAACAACCTGTCCTTCTTGGGCATTTCCTTGAGCCAGTTGAGGATTTCGTATTCCTCGATGGTCAAGTGGTTACGGTTGTACATGATGTTCTTGTTGAAGTCTTCCTTGTAATGGGCAGTCCAACCGGTGAAACCGAGGGCGGCGCACAACGCGGTGGCTAAGGTCACCTTGGCCAGAGCCGGGCCCGTCGTCATGCTTCTGGCTGTTGCCGAGACAAGGTGGGCAACAGGAAGTGCTGCCACGAAGGCCATGCTGGGGAGCATCACCAGGCTGTATCGTTGGTTGATTTCGATGCTAAAATCGCCAGAGACGTTTTCCAGGATGACATAGGTCTGCAGATGATAGAGGACGAGGAAGGCGAGAATCTTGAGGTAAAGGAACTTGTCTTCGCCTTTCTTGGAAACAATGTCGTATACCGCCCTGAAAATCAGGTAGATTCCACCAATGGCAAACAGGTAATTGAAGTAGGTCAGGAACGGATTGGACAGCTCTCCGTTTTCCTTTAACGGCTTGGTCATGACTTCCCAGTTCTTGGCAAGGTCTTCTAGGAAGTGTCCATGAGCCTCAAACTCGCCGCCCTGGAATCCAAAACCCTGGAAGTAACTGATGGTCAGAAGGACCGGTGCAGAGAACAGGGACAATGTGACAAAGAAGGTGGGAGTCTTGGCGCTCTTTGTTTCCAGCATCTTGGAAAGAGCAATCAGGATAAAGGGGGCAAAGCAGAAAACGGTTTCCTGTCTTGTCTGGCCGAAGAAGGCAAGAACCAGTGCAGCCAAGGCCCAGTGCTTCAGGGTGTTCCTGTCGTAGGCCCACTTGAACGTCAAAAGGGAAAGGGCGGAAAGGAAAATGTAAAGGGGCTCTACGGACATGGATCTGAACTGGAATAGAACCGTAGGCTGAAGTGCTGTAAGTAATGCGGCGAAGAATGCAAGCAGGGGCTGTCTTGTCCATGCCACAATGGCAAGGAACATTAGCAGAACCGACAGGGGTAATAACAAAAGTTCAAGGTTGAAAACCCAGTGAAGGTCGGTTCCAAGCAGGGGCATGCCTACCAGGTAAAGGAATGCCAGTCCCTTGGTCTTGAAACTGTTGGATTTGGCAACGCAGTTGAGTTTTCCATTTTCAAAGAATCCCTGGTTGCAGGTTCCGGATTCCTGGTTGTAGTACATGTTCTGTGCCAGGGACAGGAATATGCTTTCGTCACTTTGAACGCGGTGACGGGCCTCGATCTGGGTGCCTGCAAATATGGCTACGGCAATGGCAAAACACACTGCCAGAATGGAAAATCTTTTTTCGGGAAGTATTCCTTGAATCCAGCTGGCGATATCCTTACGCAGGATTACGATAAGGACGATTGATGCAACAAGTTGAATCAGGAAAAGTGGGAGAGGAAGACTTAAGTCCAGTTGACGGATAAGATCTTTCTGCCCCACATTCGGTCCAAGATAAATCAAGAAAGGAATGGCTAGCGCAACAATCAACCCGATGATAGTACCGGGGTGTGCCAGGTTCTTTACAAGTCCAAGTATATAGGATTTCATTCCATAAATATAAGATTATTTATCGAATGGCCTTGGTATAGAATGGCTTGCCTTGATGAGTTATATGGATTATGAAAGGATGGCTGACGTCTTGCAGTTGAATTTCAACGGAGGATTCGTTTAAATTCCTGGACATTAAAAGGTTGCCGTTGGGGCTGACCAGATGGAGCTTGCTGTTGCCCTTGGGAAGATTCTGTACAGACAAAGTATTTTTACGGAGGGCCACATTGACATTGTTTGCCCTTTGGGCTACAAGAATCTGGCTTTCGTCGCTACTTGAGGATTCCTCTGGAGGTAATTCCGTCTCGCTGCTGGACGATACTTCTAGGTTTTCGCTACTGGACGATTTTTCTCGGCTTTCACTGCTGGAAGAAAGTTCCGGTTCTTCACTGCTAGAAGATACTGCCTCTTCGCTGGAAGAACTTTCCTCGGTTTCGCTGCTGGAGGAAATCTCCTCGCTGGATGAAGAAAGAATTTCGTTTGCCAGGCTTGCGTTGAAGGATACGAACCTGTAACCGCTATCTTCAGTGATGTCGGTCAGAGCGATTTCCATGTCGGTCTTGTCCCACATGATAAACTTGTCGAAACGGCTGACCTTGTTGCGGCCTGTGCCAGGGAAGACATCGGTGGTGATGTTGTAAAAGCTGCCCTTTCCATCTGCTTCGATAAGGTCCACATGCATTCGTTCCGGTGTATTCACCTTGGCTGAATCCCAGATGTTCTTGTTGTAGTCGATGTGCCAAATCAGCATGCCGTGGTTGGGGAGTCCAATGTCAAAATCAACGGGGCTGCGGTATTCCATCAGGTAGAACTCGTCGCGGTTCTCGGGATTGGTAACCTGCAAGGCCATGCTGTCAATGCCATAAAGGTTTGTTGGACCAGATTTGGTTAATTCCGTTGCCTTGAGCCAACCTAGGGATATCTTTTCGAAGGCGGAAAGATTGGGTGGCGTACATGAGACAGGGTATTCGTTGTAATAGCAGTTGTAGGAACCTAGGTCCATGACGTCCCAGTTGCCTGGGGTGAAAAGACTTTCGTCGGAGGAATAAATGTCGGCTAGCCCAAGGATATGGCTAAACTCGTGAATGAATGTTCCTACGCCTGCAGGAATCTTTTTCCCCTTGGTGTATGCCATTCCGTCTAGTTCCGCGGTGCAGGCGTAGGGCTGTACGTAATATTTCGGAGTCCTGGTAACCTGCTTTCTATTGGGAATGTACCACATGTGTGGCCAGATTGTTGTTTCGACACCGGAATCGCTGGCTCCGGGCCCTGCGTAAATCATGTGGACGAAATCCAGATAATGATCACCATCCTGGTCGTACTTGTTGAAATCGATGGTACCCCACTTCATGAGGGTGTCTAGAGCTTCCATTAGTGCCACGGCGGCACCGGCGTCGCCATAGATAGACTTGGGGCCATATCCGGTAGCGGCATCCTTGGATAGTGTTACAGGGCCCACAACGTCATAAGTGGGGATGAAGGCTCCCTTTGAATTTTTTGTGAAATAGTCCTTGACACTACCTTGATTATTATAGTCGTGGAAGTCTTCTTCGTTCAGAAAACGGCTGAAGAAGGCCTCGGGTTTTTCCACAGAGAACTGAATGTCCTTGAACTGCACCAGAATGACGAGGGCTCTTTTTTCTCCGGAGTTCAGAACCGGCTTTAGGGCGGGCATCCTTAATGGTTGCGGAATGTATTCCCTGGACAGGTCAATGTCTTGGGTGAAATGTATTTGCTCGAAGGCTCCGTCCTCGAGGATTTTTCCGTCGGAAGTTACCTTGTAATGGTGTTTTTCGTCGCCGACGTCTTTTACCTGGATTGTGGAACCGTCCGGTTGGGTGACGGTGTAATACCTGTTGGATGCAGGCGCGGCCCAAATAGCCCCAACAAGGGCTGTTGCCAGAAGAACCGTCTTTTCCCAAATACTCATATCTTAAATATGTGTTTTTTTCGGGAGAAAAATCTTGTGCAAAGTTGATTTTACCCTCGTAACGTCCAAAATCAGGAAACGAACCACTGTCTTTTTGTTCAGTAAAAATGACCGGTTTTCGTGAGAAACTCTGATTTTGGACACGTTGGCTTGTGGGGTTGGTTAAAAAAAACTACATTTGGCTCAAATTTTTAGAACGGCTCATCGTTCTATCTATCTAGAGAGAGGTAAAAAAGTGCAAGACGCGATCGTTACTAAAGCGGCCGACAACGTTCGAATTCTTTCCGCTGCCATGGTGCAGAAGGCAAAGTCCGGTCATCCGGGTGGAGCCATGGGTGCTGCAGACGCTATCACCCTGCTTTTCGCAGAATTCCTCCGCTTCGATCCTGAAAATCCCAACTGGGAAGCCCGTGACCGTTTCTTCATGGACCCGGGCCACATGTCCGCACTTCTCTATTCCGAACTTGCCATCCAGGGTAAGCTCAACATGGAAGACCTGAAGAACTTCCGCCAGCTTAACAGCCGTACCCCCGGCCATCCGGAAGTGGACTTCGCCCTGGGTATTGAAAACTCCAGCGGTCCTCTGGGCATCGGTCATGCTGTAGCCCTGGGTAACGCCATTGCTGAACGCTTCATGGTGGAACGTTTCGGCGACATCCTGAACCACAAGGTGGTCTGCCTGGTTTCCGACGGCGGTCTCGAAGAAGAAATCGCCTACGGTGTGGGCCGCGTTGCTGGCCACCTCAAACTCTCTAACTTGATTTTCTTCTACGATGCAAACCAGGTCCAGCTGTCCTGCCGTTGCGAAGACGTGATGAGCCACGACTTCAAGAAGCAGTA